>CAZCVU010000165.1:0-6181 GCA_964501745.1 uncultured Flavobacteriales bacterium
TTGCGCCACCGGCGCGGCCGACTCGGCCACAGCCGCCGCTGCGGCCGCCGTTTCAGCCGCCGACGGTTGAATCGTCACTTGCTCCTTGGCTTTGCCTGATGGCTCCTCGCCAGTCAGCGAAGGCCAAAGCGTGTTGTCCACATAGGAACAGCCGGCAAGGAAAACCGCCGCACCAAGACACACAGCGCTAAGTCGTGATACTGCCATGAAATTTAGGAAACCCTGCTCGCCTGATTATCATTAAAGCAGCGGGCAATACATTTAGGTGACTCATCACCGCCTTACGCTCCCAACCGCTCGGACCCCGCCATTAAAGCGCCACGATACTACTGTTATGCTCCGACCGCCACAAGTTGGTTTTCAAGCCACTGGAAATCGGATTCGCATTATACCGCGCTACCTTGCCTATGCGAATGGCATTCAGTAGTGTCCGCAACCTGCCGCCGGACGGCTGGAGAGCAGTATGCGCCCGTAGCTCAACTGGATAGAGCATCTGACTACGGATCAGAAGGTTAGGGGTTCGAATCCTCTCGGGCGCGCCAATCTTTTCAATGACTTAGTTAAAAGCTGCTAAGTGAAGAATGCTGCCAGGGTAACGTCTGGGGTAACACTTGGGGCATTTTCGGGTCAGTTTATCACTCGCGACTTGCAAGCATTCAGCGATGAATATGCAGTTCGATTGCCTGTTGATCGAGCAGGAAACGCTCACCGAGTCGCGACAAAACGACGAATGCACTGCCAGCGATTGCACCATTCTTATGCCGTCGATCCTTCGGCTATGGCGCCTAGCTTGGATCAAATTTGATTCCCGAGTCCCGGCTGATCGATAAACGGGTTTCGCGTCCCCTGAAGGCCCTCGACCACATCGTTTCGCCGCCGCTCTTCGCTGTCGGGCGGATCGTTTAGGTTCGACGCCTTGAGAACGAATAGCGGCGCCCGGACGATGGGCAGCCCGTATTCCTGATGCATGTAGAAGATCGACCGGGCGTCGTTGCCTTGAACGTCCTGCGGTGGCTCGGCCACTCCCCGGTTGTTGAAGTAACTTGCCTCTCGCAGTTGGATGCCATCATAGCGTTGGCGAAAACCGGCGGCTGACGCTACAAAACGGAATCTGGTGCGGTGTTTGTGTCCAAACTGTGAACGTTGGGAGGGGATTGATATCGTGACGCAATGTTTTGCTGCGCGGGCCACCCGCCGGACCATTCCCGTTACATCTCTTACGACGCCCGGTCTCAAGGCCTGGCTGAGGAAACAGCCGGCCGCCACGGCACGGTGGGTCCAGGCGTCCGACTACGAGGCATCGCCCGGCTCGGTTCTGCTGATCCCGGCTGCAGGGAAGGATCGCACTGTTCGCGCACTTGTCGGTGTATCCGACGATAAGGATATCTGGTCATGGGGCGCCGCTGCGGCGGCGCTTCCCCACGGCAGCTACCGGCTCGATCCACCACTGAAGACAAAGACCGCGACAAATGCAGGAATCGGCTGGGCGTTGGGGGCGTATGAATTCAGCCAATACCAGACGCCAAAACGCAAGCGTCCGAGGCTCGTATTGCCAGCTCGGGCCGATCGGAAGGCGATCGAGCGCGCAGCCAGCGCCACCTATCTCGTTCGCGATCTGATCAACACACCGGCCAACGACATGGGCCCAGCCGAACTCGCAACCGCCGCACGGCGGCTCGCGCGCGAGTTCAAGGCGCGGTGCCAGGTTATCGTCGGCGATGACTTGCTGCGCGCAAAATGCCCGGCGATCCACGCGGTCGGCCGCGCTTCCGACCGCGCGCCGCGGCTGATCGATCTCACTTGGGGCTCGAACCGCCATCCGAAGGTTACCTTGGTCGGCAAAGGTGTCTGCTTCGACACCGGTGGACTCGACCTCAAGCCAGCGGCCGGTATGAAACTGGCAAAGGGGGATATGGGCGGCGGTGCACATGCGCTGGGTCTTGCGCGCATGATCATGATGGCGAAGCTTCCGGTGCGTCTGCGCGTTCTCGTGCCGGCGGTGGAGAACAGTGTTGCCGGGAATGCCTACCGTCCGTTCGATGTAATCAAAACGCGGAAGGGATTGACCGTCGAAATTGGCAATACTGACGCCGAAGGACGGATTGTGTTGGCCGACGCGCTGACGATGGCGGTCGAAGAGAGTCCGGCGTTGCTTCTCGATTTTGCGACGCTCACTTGGGCTGCACAGGTCGCCGTGGGCACGGATATCGCCGCGATGTTCTGCAATGACGATAAGCTTGCCGAACAGTTCTCACGCCACGCCGAGTTGGAGGACGATCCGGTTTGGCGAATGCCGTTATGGCGGCCCTACTTCCGGCTCCTGAACGGCAAGGTGGCTGATCTCAACAACGTTTCGGACGGACCTTTCGGCGGCGCGATTATCGCGGCTCTGTTTCTCGACGCCTTCGTTGGCAAGGATGTGCCTTGGGCGCATTTCGATATCATGGCGTGGAATCAGGTCACGCGTCGTGGCCGGCCCGAAGGTGGTGAGGCGATGGCGATGCGGGCCGCGTTCGCGGTCATCGCAGCGCGGTTTTCGCGGCGCTGAAACCCGGCAAGCTGTGTCGATTGGTGGTCCGGTCGATAGCGGCAGAGACTTGCAACATCAGATCAAGCGGCCAGTAAGAGCGTATAGACTGCTCTGCCAGCCCTTCATATGTGATTGTCTCAGTTTCGGTGCCGGGTTTGAGGCCGAATGCAGCGAGCGATCTGAGAAAACTTATGTGCTTTGGTTCTTAGCGGGCAGCCTATCATCTTCGTTCTGCCAGCGATCCCGCTGCTCGGCCCTATTCCATTCATGCCAATGCATACTCCGTTTGCGCCGCGCTTCACGGATATGCCCAACGGCGACTCCAAACCTGGAGATTTGATCTTTTGATGGCGCACTGGATTTGCTGAAGCTGGCCGTTACATCGTTGAACGCCCGCGTGAGTTCTTCCCAGGCAGTCGATAATTCGTGCTGGATCTCGCTGGCTTCGGTTTTCCGGTTTCTAGCCACGTGTCGCGATATTCCCCTTCACCTCGATAAACGCCGGCACAGATGTGTCGACTTTGGTGCTAATGCAGATGGCGTCCCACCCAGCGATGACAGTCCACTCCCGACTTGATCGCGGAGCTTGCAAAGCTGAAGTTTGCTTCAGTTCCGAGCTGGGAGATGCCTTCAAACAAACGCGTCAACAAATTACCAATAACTCGTCCGACGTATCCGTGTAGGCGCTCGGCGCAAATACCGTAAATCCACCGCCACGCCGCTTGGCCTGATACATTGCTAAGTCGGCACAATGCATCAGCTGTTCTTCGTCGTTGGCATGTTCGGGGAATAAAGAGATGCCGATACTTGCGCCAATCGAAAGATCGGTGCCGTTATGGTCAAAGGGTTCCGCCAGCGTCTTGACGATCTTCTGGGCAACGATCTGGGCGCCGTCTTCGGTAACATCAGTTTCGAGAATCACAGCGAACTCGTCACCCCCAAGCCGGGTGGCTGTATCTGAATGTCGCAATACCTCATGCAGCCGTTTACCGGTCCCGCGCAGAACGGTGTCGCCGGCGGCATGACCATATGTATCATTGACGGCTTTGAACTTATCGAGATCGATCAAAAGGACGGCAAGGATACTTGAGCTACGTTTGGCGATCGTGAGTCCGTGGTCGAGTCGTTCGGCAAACAAGTTGCGGTTGCCGATTTCCGTCAGCGAATCATAAAATGCCAATTGCTCGAGTTTTTCCTTAGTGAGTTTTAGCTCACGCCGGAGCCCGACGATATTAATCGCGCGTTCGATTGCGCGGGTAACCTGCCCAAACGTCATCGCGTTCTTGTTTAGGTAGTCTAATGCGCCACCTTTCATTGCCTCTACGGCAAGAACCTCACTACCCGTGCGCGTAAGCATAAGCACGGGAATCTCTGGTATTTTCGTCTTCCTGGCGAGCCTGGCAAGGAACTCAAGCCCGTCCATATCAGTCAGATAGTTTTCCAGCAGGATGCAGTCTGGCGCCCGAGTCGCACATCGATTGAGCGCCTCCGAACCGGTTTCTGCATGCTCAACCTCGGCGTTGATACCGTCGGCGGTGTGAAGTAACCGCTCGAACTTGGCAAGGTCCTCTTTGCTGTCGTCGACAACCAGTAGATTAAGGTGTTTGTGGTCTGCAGGCATCACCCAGACCTAACTTCGAACCAGTAAGCCATGAGGGGCTGGAGGTATCTTGCTCGGGGAACGACAACTCGCCGGGTTTTGTGCTGACTCCACGTCTGGCTCCTAACGCCGTTCGTCTCGTCTACCGGCGGCCTACGCTTGTTTGACGACATTCACCTGATCTTTGTCGAGATTTACGCCAGCACACTTGCACAGGACCCGAATACGTAGCGCAATGTTGTATCAAAAATTATACAAAGTTACAAAAACAATTGCATTTGTGTCCAACTCACGAATTTCAGGCAACGGCTGTTGCACCTCAGAATGTGGCGTCGGCTATTTTGGCTCAAGACAGCTCGCTAAAGCGCCCAAGCCCATTGCAATGACAAAATGGGGCGATACGGCGTTGCGCCGCACAATGCATATAGCCGATTCACCGATATAGGCGTCGCCGGAGATCAGGGAATCGTTTCAGTTTTCGTGATCGGCGCCCGCGCCCGCGATACCTTGAGTTTTTGCTCTGCTTCTCCAGCAAGACAGCGCAGGGTGTCCATGCGCAACCTCAACAAGTCAATATAGTCCGCGAGACCCTGACCGGAGAACCTCAGGTTCCTGGATCTCAAGACGGCGGTCGATCCTCTGCTATAAATATCTTCCATACTTTTCAAATGCTTATCCCATTTTGCAAGATATTTCGACCATTGCCGTCATAACGCTGCTGAACGACAAGCGAGAGTTTCGCCTGATCGGAAATCATCCAATCAATATCCGGCAGCGGCGCACACGCAGCTCGCGCCTGCCCGATATTGCCAAAAATCGCCGCCATAACGACGCCACTTGCAAACAGAACTGATACCACGCGTTTCGTGATCATTTTGCTCCTCCGCCAGTAATTCTTCGGGCATTTGTCGCAAAATGTACGCAAATTCTATGCCGTCAGATGTCTGCAAACTCCGATATTCGCCGCCAGGCAAGGTGTCTGGTGTGCACCGAAGATTTCCGGAAGCCGTCGGTGCGTTTCGGCGATCTGGCCGAAGTGCAACGCCACGCCAATAGGGCGAGGGATATCAATCTTCACTTACGCGCAAAACCGATGGTCCGGCTGGGTCATGACCTACATCATTGTGAGTCCGGGTCTTCGTGTAAGAATGCAGAGATGTTGACGAACGTAGTTCTTAATCTGCGCGTCACGCTTTTGGGCTTTGCGTCGTGGGTTGTCCCGTTTGCGTTGTCGTTCCTGTTTTTTGACAGGACAGGACAACTCACCGTTCCTCAACCGCTTTTCAAATCGCTTATGGTTGTTGCTGGCGGCGGTATCGGCGTCGCTCTCTTGGTTGCAGCATTTCGGCGCGTCGAAGCGTCCGTGCTGTCGGGCGTCACGATCGGATGCTACTGGCTGGCTTTGAACTTAATACTCGATGCGCTCATACTCGTGCCGATGTCGGGGATGACATATACCGGCTACTTCGCTGACATCGGCCTACGATATATTCTGCTTCCGGTGATAAGTGCTGGAATGGGCGCAGTTGCACAAGGCAAAAACAGACACTCATTACCGCAAGCCTGAAAGTTGAATGCGAGTGCTCTAATAGCGGACGCGGCCGCCCCTGATCGCTTTTCCCTCGCCGAAAAGCGCGTGATAGCGCTCACCTCTGTATTGCCTGTGCGGCTCGGTGGTGCCACTCTGCCCCTGAGGTTTTCTATGACAAAGTCCTGTCCGCGATAGCCGATTTCCAAACCGTTTTGCCGACTGTGAGGTTCTGATGAGAAATTCCCTATTTATTGCGGCGTTCCTGCTGCTTCCATTTGCTCAAGCTCACGCCTTCGAAGTGACGTCTACGGCCTTTGCCAACGGTGAGGCGATTCCCAAGGTGCATGCTTGTTCACGCCATGGCGGCAAAGATCTGTCTATTCCCATCAAATTCGCGGACTTACCAAGCGGAACGGCGGCGCTGGCGATAATCATGGATGACCCAGACGCCGTCTCGGCCGCTGGCCACACCTGGGTGCACTGGGTGCTGACCGATATCCCGCCCGATATCACCGAGCTG
>CAZCVU010000166.1:0-6149 GCA_964501745.1 uncultured Flavobacteriales bacterium
CACACAAAAGTTGTCGAACCAGGTGATAATTCCCTGCAATTTCACGCCGTTGACGAGAAATATCGTAACAGGCAGTTTGTTCTTGCGGACGTGGTTGAGAAATACGTCCTGAACGTTTTGTGTTTTCTCCGAAGACATGGTTCTGCCCCGTTTTTTGGTCGTTGGGGTCCGCAGCTACGAACCCATTTTGCTCGACGGTTGCAGTTGAGGAGCTACCTCGCCGCCAATATCCGCACAAATTTGTCCATCGCGCAATCACAACCCAACTATATAGGCTGCAAGCTCGTCACAACTAGGGGTGTGCCAAGCTGGTGGGAAGCCCCTAAATTCGCCCGAAACGGGTGGATTCTCACGCATCAGTACGGGCAAACAACCGGCGTTGTGCGCGATTTCCATATCGGCAGTAGAATCACCGACGAACCAAACTGCGATTCCCGGCTGAATATTGCTGCCCTCAAGCGCCATGAGGACACCATCCTTGGCCGGTTTGTCCCGCGCCGCGTCGCCGGCGCCAACGGTGCGATGAAAATACCCGTGCCAGCCCAAATGTTCCACTTCGATTCGCAAGTAACGGCCGGTCTTGTTGGACACAAGCCCTGTATAAATTCCTTTGGTATGAAGCTCCTGCAGCAAACTTTCCGCTCCCGGCAACGGCGTCAGCCGGCTCAAATGCCGCCGTTCGAATGCGTCGTAGTAAAGCTGCATTGCACGCTGCCAATCGTCTCCAAACAGGTCCGGGAAGGAATCGCGCAGCGAAAGGTGGACGCGTTGCTTTGTTTCTTTCAGCGTCCACGGCTGTCGATTCAACGCACGGAAAGTCTCGCACAGCGCTTCGTGGATCACGGGCCAGCTATTGACGAGCGTATTGTCCCAATCCAGCAGCACTGCAGCGGGCAGCTTCGCCGGTGCCGTCATGCCATGGCCCTGAGCCCAGCCATGTAGTCGGCGTACCAGGCAACCAGACGACGGGTCAGCTTACCCGGTACGCCATCTCCAATGGGTTTGCCGTCAAGCGTGACAACCGGCGTGACGAATGATGTTGCACTTGTAACGAAGGCCTCACTTGCTTGGTGGGCCTCTTCCAGAGTGAACGCACGCTCTTCGAATACCAGCCCCTCCTGCTCGGCAATCTGCAGCAGCGAACGGCGGGTTATGCCATTGAGGATGGCGTTGGTAGGCGGTCGCGTCAGCAAATGGCCGTCGTCGTCGACGATCCATGCATTGCTCGATGTGCCTTCGGTCACACAACCGTCCCCATCGACCTGCCAGGCTTCGTAAGCGCCAGCCTCGGCCGCCTGTTGCTTGCCGAGACAGTTTGGCAATAAGGACACGGTCTTGATGTCGCATCGCGACCAGCGTTGGTCCGGGATCGAAATGACGCTGACGCCATCGGAGAATTTCTTGTCGGCCGAGAATTCGATTCGCTTCGTCGTCATCACCAAAGACGGCCTGGCCTGGGCCGGAAACTTGTGGTCGCGCGGTGCGACGCCACGGGTAATCTGGATGTACAGAATGCCGTTTTCGAGCCGGTTGCGCCGGATCAGTTCGCGCATAATCAAGCGTAGGACCTGTCGCGACACCGGCCAATCGATTCTGATTTCGCCCAGCGACCGGTCCAGCCTGTCAAGATGAGGCTCTTGATCGATCAACCGCCCTGCGACAACCGTGACGACTTCGTAGACGCCGTCGGAGAACTGGTAGCCGCGGTCCTCAATATGGACAGCCGCCTCATCATGCGGAACATAGCGACCATTTACGTAGGCGTTCCGCACCATTTTCTGCTCTCCTTTTTGTGCAAATTTGTGCTGGAAATATTTGAATATATTAGAAAAACTCCAGTCGAACCGAGAATAGTTTTTCCACCTTCTTGACCACGTCGGCGGCGGCCAAAATGATGATCCGATCATCTGGATTGATGATTGTGTCGCCGCTCGGGATGATGACTTGATCGTCGTGCACCACCGCGCCAACTATCACGCCACGCGGTAATTTCGCCTCCTTGAGCGGTTTGCCAACCAGCGGTGAGGTTTCCAAGGCGTCGGCTTCGATAACTTCGGCAAAACCGTCGCCCAGCGAATGCACCGCCCGAATGCGGCCGCGCCGAACGTGTTGGAGAATGGTCGACACCGTGATCGCGCGCGGACTCACGACGACGTCGATGCCGAGCGTTGTGATGAGCGGCGAATAGGTCGTCTTGTTGATCAGAGTAACGGCCCGTTCCGCGCCATAACGCTTGGCCAGTAACGAACCTAGGATATTGGTTTCGTCATCGTCGGTGACGGCAACAACGGTTTCGGTCATTGAGACGTTAGCTTCGGCCAGAATCTCCGGGTCGAGACAGTCGCCCAGAATGATCGCTGTCCCCGGCATCGTTTCGGCCGCCAATCGCGCACGCTCCGCGCCATGCTCAATGACCTTCACTGATACGTCGTGTTTGCTCGCTTCAATGAGATGGGCAAGGCTGAGGCCGATGTTGCCACCGCCCAATATGATGATGCGTCGCGCCTCCTGCTCTTCATGTCCGAAGGCGGCCATTGCCCTTGGGACATGCTCGGTGTCGGCGACAAAGTAGACGGAATCGCCCGGTAGCATCTGATCCTGTGGCGTCGGCACACTGGCGCTGTCATCGCGGATAATACCAACGACAATGATATTGAGATCCGGAAACAGCGACGTGAGCTGCCGCAGAGGCGTATGCACGACCGGGCAACGGTCGGTGCACCTGACGCCAATCAGGCGCACTTTGTCATCGGCCAGTGGGATCATGTCGAAAGCGCCCGGCACCGTAAGTCGTCTGCTGATTGCGTCGGCGACCTCGATTTCTGGCGAAATGATGACATCGATCGGCATGTGATCGCGGGTAAACAGGTCGGCCCACAGCGGATTGAGATAACTCTGATGCCGAATTCGCGCGATCTTGGTTGGGACGTTGAACAGTGAATGCGCAATCTGACACGCCACCATGTTCACCTCATCCGAGCGCGTCACGGCGATCAGCATGTCGGCATCCGCGACGCCTACCTGCTCGAGGACTTCTGGATGCGAGGCGTAGCCGACGACGGCCTGCACATCGAGCGACTCGTTCAAGTGGCTGATCAGTTCCGGCGACTGATCGAGAACCGTTACATCGTTGTGTTCGCTGGCAAGGTAGCGCGCGATACTGGTCCCAACCTGGCCGGCGCCGCAGATAACGACTTTCATGGCAATTGCTCTCGCATGGACCCGGATTATTCGACGTCTCGCGGATCACGGACGCAGATACGGAAGTTTGTCTTAAGCGCTTATCTTCTGAGGCCTTACGGCGTTCTGCACGCCCAACATTTTGAGCTTCCGATGTAACGCCGCCCGATCCATGCCGACGAACTCGGCGGTGCGGCTGATATTGCCGCCAAATCTGGTGACGTGAAACAAAAGATATTCGGTTTCAAATGCCTCACGTGCTTCGCGCAGGGGTCTATTCATGATTTCCGGCGCGCGGTCCCAGCGCATCACTTCGGATCCGTCCTGGCCGGTAGCCTGTAAGACGACTTCGGCTGAAATCGGCGTGTCAAGACCGCCTGGCGCCAAAAGCAGGAGGCGTTCCACAACATTCACCAGTTCCCAGACATTGCCGGGCCAGTCGTAGGCTTGCAGCGACGCTATGGCATCCTCATTCATGTCGCGTGGGGCACGTCCTTTGGCAGCGGCCGAGCGCGACATGAAATATTGTGTCAGCAGCGGTATGTCTTCACGGCGCGCACTCAGCGGCGGAACCTCGATCGGAACCACGTTCAACCGATAGTACAAGTCCTCGCGAAACTGCTCTTCAGCCATCAGTGCCTGCAGATCGCGATGGGTCGTCGCAACAACTCGAACATCGACTTCTATCCACTGGTTGCCCCCAACCCGCTTAAATCGCTGGCTGTGGAGCATGCGAACGATCTTGCCCTGCGTATCGAGCGACATGTCGGCGACCTCGTCGAGCAACAAGGTGCCGCCGTGCGCCTGCTCGAGTAGACCGACAATGTGTGACTCGTCTTCGCTCTTTTCGCTGCCAAATAGCGCCGTCTCAAGCGTGTCCGCCTGAAGGGTTGCACAGTTCAACACGACAAACGGTCCATCTTGTCGCGCCGAGCGGTCGTGCAAAAGTCGCGCAACCACGCTTTTGCCAGCGCCGGGGGGTCCTGTCACCAAAACTCGGCTATCGGTGGCAGCAACCCGGTCAATGGATTGGCGCACTTGTGTCAGGACACTCGATTCGCCGACCAACTCGCTTACTGCACCGCCCGCCTGCTGTTGTAAGTCCCTGTTTTCTCTGCGCAGTCGTGCGTCTTCGATTGCGCGCTCAACGGTCAGAAGCAGCACGTCACTCTTGAAGGGTTTGGAGATGAAATCATAGGCACCCATCTTGGTGGCGCTGACGGCCATATCGAAGGTTGCATGGCCGCTGATGACGAGGACTTGCAGGTTGGTATGGTCGCGACGGATCAACTCAAGCATTTGCAGGCCGTCAAGCTCGCTGTTGTTCAGCCAGACATCAAGGATCAGCAGGCTGGGTTGCCGCGCGTTGATTTCGCTAAAACCGTCGGTACTGTTTGCCGCCTCCCGGGTTTGATATCCCTCATCGGCCAGAATACCGGCAATCTGCGTGCGAATGTCGTCTTCGTCGTCGATGATGAGGATTTCATGTGCCATGGCTAGTGGAATCCGTTGGCTCCGACTCTGCAGTCGATTGCGGCTCGGTGTCGCTTGGGATGAGTGCTTCGCTCGGCAGCTCAAGGCGCAGCAATGCGCCGCCGCCAGGAGCGTCTCCAAGTGTCAGCAGACCGTGGTGATCTTCCATGATCTTCCGTACGATCGCCAGTCCAAGTCCGGTACCCTTATGACGCATCGTCACGTAGGGCTCTGTCAACTGCGCCCGATCTTCGACCGGCAGTCCTTTGCCATTATCCTCGACTTCGACCATCGTTCTATGTTCGACCGGCTGCTGATAAAGCCGGAGCGTAATACGCCCTGGAGGTGCCTCCTCCTCGCGGCCGTCTATGGCGTCAACGGCGTTCTGAAGCAGATTGGTCAATGCCTGGCTCAGCATCTGAGCGTCGCACGGGACTAGTAGCGGCTGTTCCGGCACTTCGAGCTCATAGGTGATGTGGCGATGCGTGTTGCGCTGCAGGAATACCGCTTGTCGACATAGGTCTGTCAAGTTTTCCTCACGAATGACGGGGGCGGGCATCCGTGCGAAATGCGAGAACTCATCGACCATGCGACCAATATCGCCGACTTGGCGCACGATCGTATCAGTGCACGTTATGAAGGTTTCCGGATCGCTCGTGATCTCGTTGAGATATTTGCGCTTGAGCCGCTCGGCGGAAAGCTGGATGGGTGTCAGTGGATTCTTGATCTCGTGAGCGATGCGCCGGGCAACGTCAGCCCACGTCGCCTTGCGCTGGGCAGAAAGCAGTGCCGATATATCGTCGAAAGTGATGACAAATCCATTGATGCGTGCGCCATCTTGCTCGACACCAACGCGAACCAGGAACGTCCTGTTTTCATTGTTCCGCTCGACACTGATCTGGCTCTCCACGGCTCGGTCCGAACGCCGTGAGCGGGCTTCCTGAAGCATACCCTCAATCTCCGGGACAATGTCGGCGAATGGCTGACCGGAAAACTCGTCGAGCTCAAGATCCAATAGCACCGAGGCGGAGCGATTTGACAGATGGATACGGCCGCGCTCATCAAGCCCAATCACGCCCGCAGAAACACCGGCGAGCACCGTCTCTGTAAAGCGGCGGCGTTCCTCAAGTTGCTCGTTGGCATTGATCAGTTCGTGGTGTTGTGACGACAGTTGGCTGGTCATGCGATTGAACGCGCGCATTAGCATTCCGACTTCGTCGGCGCCGTCCTGTTCGGGCACGCGAGCGGACAAATCGCCGGTCCTTACCTTCTCCGTCGCTCCAATCAGCACGCTGATCGGACGCGAGAGCTGGGTCGCAAAGTTCAGCCCGGTCCATGCCGCCGCAAGCAACAACAGCAGCGCGACCAGGAGGAAGATCAGCGCGAACGAAATCTGCAAATCTGCCCGTTCAATCTCGAGGCGCTCGAACTGAGTGACGGCGCCCTGCGTTCGTTCCATGTGACCGAGAACCTTGGGGTCCACGAAGCGGCCGACA
>CAZCVU010000167.1:0-6112 GCA_964501745.1 uncultured Flavobacteriales bacterium
TACCAGATTCCGGGTACACCGTCATCAAATCACTGGGTCATATGGGCAATGCGGGACTACATGAAATCCGGCCAGCTGGTGCGGCAAGTGATCAACAAGATCAACGAAGTCGATTTCAACAACCTGACCGAACGCCAGCACTTCGGTGACATCTACGAGCAGATTCTGAACGACCTACAGTCGGCGGGCAACGCGGGCGAGTACTATACGCCCCGCGCCCTCACCGCCTTCATGACCGACCGCATCGATCCGAAACCGGGAGAGACCTTGTTCGATCCCGCTTGCGGCACCGGCGGTTTCTTGACCTGCTCGTTGCGCCATATGCGCGACCGCTACGTAAAGCGGCCCGAGGACGAGCGGACCATGCAGGCCGCGCTCCGCGCCGTCGAGAAGAAGCAGCTTCCGCATATGCTCTGCGTCACCAACATGCTGCTGCACGGCATCGAGGACCCGAGTTTCGTCCGTCACGACAATACCCTGGCGCGGCCCTATATCGGCTGGGAGAAGGCCGACCGGGTGGACATCGTGCTCACCAACCCGCCATTCGGCGGCAAGGAAGAGGACGGCATCGAGTCGAACTTCCCGCACCATTTCCGCACCAAGGAAACGGCGGACTTGTTCCTTGCCCTTATCGTCCGGCTTTTGAAGCCCAGGGGGCGCGCCGCCATGGTGCTGCCCGATGGCTCGCTGTTCGGCGAAGGCGTCAAGACCCGGCTCAAGGAGCACCTGATGGAGGAGTGTAATCTCCACACCATCGTGCGCCTGCCCAATTCCGTGTTCCGCCCCTACGCCTCCATCGGCACCAACCTGCTGTTCTTCGAGAAGGGGGAGCCGACCAAGGACATTTGGTTCTACGAGCATCTCGTGCCCGAGGGCCAGAAGGCGTACTCCATGACCAAGCCGATCCGACTGGAACATCTGCAAGGGTGCATCGACTGGTGGGGTGGGGCGAAGCGCGAGGGCCGCGAGGAGACGGACCGCGCCTGGAATGTGACGGCGGACGAGGTGAAGGCGCGCGGCTACAACCTCGACATCAAGAACCCGCACGCGGAAGATGCCGACCACGGCGACCCCGAGGAACTGTTGGCGGGCCTCACCGCTGCCGAGGCCGAGACGGAGTCCTTGCGTGACCAGTTGAAGGCGGTCCTGGCAGAGGCGCTGACGCGATGAACGCCGATCAACTGCTCGCCAACTACGAACGACTCGCCGACTCGTCAGACGCCGTCCCCCGTCTGCGACGCTTCATTCTCGATCTCGCCGTGCGCGGCAAGCTGGTAGAGCAGAACCTGAACGACGAACCGGCGTCGGAACTGGTAAACAGAGTAGTGAATGCAAAGGCCCAGCTCATCAAAGAAGGTAAGATGCGGCTCGGGAAGGGAAAACTGTCAAGCCCTGTTTGGGATGACGGCACGGCTCCGCCCGGATGGGTTACCGTCCAGGCGGGTGAAATCTTCTCGACTAAGAGCGGCAACTCCAAACTGATCAAGGGCAAGCTGCACAACAAACCCGACGAGGGACTTATTCCCGGCTTCTCTGCGGCTGGCCAAGACGTTTGGCTTGATTTTTGGGAATACGACGGAACAGCCGCAATCTTGTCTGCTGTTGGTGCTCGATGCGGAAAAGCCTTCTTCGCGGAGGGCCGTTGGAGCGCTATCGCCAATACGCATATCGTTTGGCTACTTGAGGATGTCACAGTGTCGGCATTCGCGATGCTGGTTCTGAACAACGAAGACTTTTGGGTGCGCAGTGGTGGGGCGCAGCCATTCGTAAAAGTCAAAAAAACCCTTGAGAAATCGTTCTTGCTACCTCCCCTCGCCGAGCAGCACCGAATCGTTGCCAAAGTCGATGAACTGATGGCGCTGTGCGACCGGCTGGAGGCGGCGCGGTCGGAGCGGGAGTCGACGCGGGATCGGCTGGCGGCGGCGAGCCTCGCTCGCCTCAACGCACCCGATCCAGATCCGGCGGTGTTTCAAGACTACGCTGCCTTCGCCCTCGACAACCTCGTGCCGCTTACCACTCGCCCCGACCAGATCAAGGCCCTGCGCCAGACCATCCTTAGCCTCGCCGTGCGCGGTAAGCTCGCGCCTCAGGACCCGGCGGATGAACCTGCGTCGGAACTGTTGAAGCGGATTCAGAAATGGCGTCTTGAAGCTATTTCACATAAGCGGATTCGCGCGCCTAGGAAGTCCCTTGCACCAGTACAGCACGAACAAACACCATATCAGCAACCTAACGGATGGGCTTGGGCACGATTGGGCCAAATCATCTACGTTCAGTCGGGCGATGGCCTGACCGCTGCGAACATGAAAGATGGAGAAATTCCAGTATTTGGCGGGAACGGCATAAACGGCTACCACGATCAAAGTAATGTGGATCAGCAAACCATCGTCATTGGACGAGTTGGGTACTACTGTGGATCAGTTCATGTCACCCCCACGAAAGCGTGGGTAACAGACAATGCCTTCATTACGCATTTCTCCCCTGATGAAATTATTTTGAGATTCCTAGTCCTTCTCCTCAATGGAACAAATTTGAAAGAAGACGAGAACGCCACCGCACAGCCAGTGATTTCAGGTTCAAAGATTTATCCAATTGTTGTCGGGCTCCCCCCCTTCGCCGAACAGCATCGCATTGTCGCCAAGGTCGATGAGCTGATGGCACTCTGCGACCGGCTAGAGGCGAGCCTCGCCACCGGCGAGGACACCCGTCGCCGTCTGCTCGACGCCCTGCTGCACGAGGCGCTTGCGCCGGGTGAGGGCATTGTATCTGAGCAACCTGAGAGCGTTGCCGCGCATGGCTGATGCTGATCGTGACACTCTAATGCGAATGGCGGCTTTCGAGCACGTTCGGGGACTGAGCGAAATCCACGACCACCTTACTGCGACCGAGTTGAAGCCGGGCTTCGTTTTCGAGGGCGAGCGCATCCCCCTGGTCAATCCGCAGCGTGGCATCTTCAAGCCGCGGCAGATGCGGTTCCTGCTGTCGATCAAGACGGTGTTCCCGAGGCCGGGCGGGCGGGTGTGGTACGACGACCAGCGGGAAGTTCATCGCCAGATCTTCGAGAGTGAGGAAACGGTCGACTACGCCTTCATGGGGCAGAACCCGGACGCTGCCGACAACCGATGGCTTAGGGAGGCGTATGAGAACCAGATCCCGGTGATCTATTTCCTCGGCATCGCGCCGGGCCGTTATCAGGCCATGCTGCCGACCTTCATTGCCGGCTGGGACGGCAATGCGTTGAAGGCCAGGATCGTTTTCGGTGTTCCGGATCAAATGGTCATGGCCGCGCCTGAAAACGCCCTGGAGCGCCGCTACGCGCTGCGCGCGGTCAAGCAGCGGCTGCACCAGGCGTCTTTCCGCGAAGCCGTCATCACCGCCTACAACGGTCGCTGTGCCTTGTCGGGTCTGCCCGAGCAGCGGCTGCTCGACGCAGCCCACATCATTGCCGACAAGGACGAGCGCCTCGGCCAACCGGTCGTCTCCAACGGCCTCCCACTCTCCAAGATTCATCACGCCGCCTTCGATGCGCACTTGATCGGGATCGACCCCGAGTATGGGCTGCACGTTTCGGAGCGGCTGCTCGATCAGAACGACGGCTCGATGCTCGAAGCGCTGAAGCAACTGAACGGTGGCACGGTCCACCTTCCGTCCCGCGCCAAGGATTATCCCGACCGGGACCGCCTCGCCCTGAGGTTCGAGCGGTTCAAGGCGGCGGCGTGAGATGCCCACATTCACCCGACATATCGGCATCGACTATTCGGGCGCTGAGACGCCGAGCGCGAGCCTGAAGGGCCTGCGCGTCTATCTGGTCGAGGGAGAAGGGCCGCCCACCGAGGTGCCCCCGCCGCCATCTCGGCGCAAGTACTGGACCCGCAAGGGTGTCGCCCACTGGCTGGTCGAGCGGCTGGCCGAGGACGCGCCGACGCTGGTCGGCATCGATCACGGCTTCTCGTTCCCGCTGCGCTACTTCGAGGTCCACGGCCTGCCGCCAGACTGGCCAGCCTTCCTCGATGACTTCCAGCGCCACTGGCCAACCGACGAGGACAACACCTATGTGGACTTCGTGCGCCACGGCTCGGTGGGCAACGGCGCGGCACGCATGGGCAACGCCCGCTGGCGTCGGTTGACCGAAGAGCGGGCCGGCGGGGCGAAGTCGGTCTTTCACTTTGACGTGCAGGGATCGGTGGCGAAGTCTACCCATTCGGGCATTCCCTGGCTGCGCTTCATCCGCCAACAGCTGGGCGCCCGGGTTCATTTCTGGCCCTTTGACGGATGGGATATTCCCGAGGGACGGTCGGCGGTTGCCGAGGTCTATCCGGCGCTGTGGAGTCGCGACTTCGCTCGCGAAGGACGCAACCCCGATCAACATGATGCCTTCAGTATCGCCGCCTGGCTTTCCCGCGCTGACCGGGACGGCAGCCTCGCCGGTTTCCTAACCCCGTCACTGACGGCGTCCGAGCGCACTGTGGCGGCGGTGGAAGGTTGGATATTGGGAGTAAGGGGAGAAGAAAGAAGGGACCACAAGCCGATCCGCACCTATACGGCAAGCGATGTGCGTGAAATTGTCGAATTGCTCCGCAACGATCCAGAGATATCGGCGGAAAAATTTTCAGGCATGGAACGTCTTGCGGACATTTTCACGCACTTTGAGGGGATGACGGAAGCGGACATTGAAGCGGAGTCTCAGGATTTCTTTCGCTCCGAACGCCTAAGACAAGGGATGAGAGACCTCAAGTCTGGTATCGAAGATGCGATCCCGGTCATCAAGGACGCTGCCCAGTCGGTTACTGATTGGTCTAAGCCTCACTTGTCGAGTTTGCTTGAGAGCGCGGGTTCTATAGGACGAGATCCGAACTGGTTCGTTGACGCCGAAGAAACCCTGGGCGACGTAGTTTCCGCGATCCTTCAGGCCAATAAATCGGCGGGCGCCAAAGCCCTTGATGCAATAGTCGCCAAAGGGGCAGGTGCTGGTGGCGTTGCCGGAGTTCTTGGACTGGTGAGTTCTCTGGGGACTGCATCAACCGGAACAGCAATAGCTTCCCTGTCTGGCGCAGCTGCGACCACCGCAAAGCTCTATTGGATCGGCACTCTTGTTGGAGGTGGTGTGGCAGCAGGCGGTATAGTCGTTGCCGGTGCCGGAATAGGCATGGCGTGGTGGGCCGTAAGAAAATGGCGAGGTAAGGTCAGGAGCGTGGAAAGCCTGACTGAAAATGAGCGCATAATCCTCGGTGCCATCGAGCGCCTCCTCCCAGCCTTGAGAGAAGAATCTGGTCGGACCAGGGAACTGTCGTCCGAAGAGGTCTCCGCACTCAGCGATATCTGGAATGACCTGACCCACGAGGTTAAGGAATACGATCGCAAAAACGACCTTGCCCTGAAGCACAAGCTCAGGATCATGTTGACCGCACGTTGGATGGCGAAATTGGGCAGAAACATCCCAGACGGGAGGACATCATGAAGCGGTTGGAGAGCGCACTGCAGACTTCCGTAATCACGATCTCGGCCGTACTCGCAAACCTCATCAATCGCCAACCGATCTTTGCCTCTCGCGAAGAGGAACTCGTCATCGAGGCCATTCGGCGGTCAAGCAATGACCTCAAGGACGCATCGCTGAAGGAGATCGGAAATCGTATCCGCGAGTTGATGGAGAACCCCAACGCCATTCGCGGCTTCGGCAACAATGTGAAGGGTATCTATCACGAGCTTCTGTACGTCGAGGCCGAGAACAACGACTGGGACGACATCACCGCCGAGGTGTTCCCATCGACCAGCCATCCTGGCGCGGATGTTCGCCTGAAGGAAGACGGAGAGGTCATAGCCGAAATCCAACTGAAGGCCACTGACAACCCGCACATTGTGGAACGCCACTTCGAGCGGTATCCCGACATCCCTGTCGCCGCGACAGAAGAGGTCGCCTCCGAGATGCCGAATGTCGAGAATTCAGAGTTCTCAGTTGCCGAATTGGAGAAGGATGTCGGCTTAAAGCTGGAGGATATCGCTGACGACAATCCGATTGGCCACGCCGAAGATGTGGTGGTTACATCCAGTTTGATGTCTGCGGCTTTACAGGCCCGGGACGTGCTGAAGGGAAAGAAGTCGGTTGACGCCGCAA
>CAZCVU010000168.1:0-6094 GCA_964501745.1 uncultured Flavobacteriales bacterium
GTAAGCATTCTTTTTAGACCTGTAAGAACTTTTTGGCAAATAAGTCTAGTGATGGCTGAGTATCTGAACCGCTCAGCGGTTCGTTGACTGGCCCCAGTTGTGGGGCGTGAGTTCGTCGATACGGGATGCCAGATGATCGTCAACTCTGGCGAGTACGTCGATAAAGTAGGCTTCCGGATTGATGCCAGCCAGCCTGCAGTTTTCCACCAGCGTGAACATGGCCGCTGCCCGGGGACCGGCGTTGGCATGGCCGACGAACAACCAATTTCGCGCTCCGAGTTTGAGAGGACGCAGAGAGTTCTCCGCCAGATTATTATCGATGCGCGATGGGGCGTGCCCGAAGCACTCGCGCAGGGTCTTTTCGCGGGGAAGGGTGTAGAGCACTGCCTTGGGCAGGGGTGTCTTGATCATGCGTTCATCGACGATGTAGGCGCGAGCCCGCTCGAAGATCGTATCCACCATAGGTATGCTGTGGCGTTCGCGCAGCTTGCCCAGTTTGTCCGAACGGAGTTTGAAGTGACGTGCCAGTCGTTCGATGCGAAAGAGTTTGTCGATGTCCTCCAGGTAAGGGGTGGCGGCTTTTTCTCCGGCCAGTTCGGCTTGGAGGAAGTAGCGGCGCAGATGCGCCCAGCAATTCATGTGCACCACGCCCGGCTGTTGCGGTACACCACCGAAGTTGTTGGCGCCGTCGGTTTGCAGGATGCCTTGGTAATTTTTTAGAGTATGGGCCGGGGTTTTTCCGCTTTTGGTTTCACTGAACTCGAAGTAAACCGGGCCGTCGAGAGCCCGGTAGGTCCACATGCAGGCTTGTTTTACCGAGCCCGGTTTTTGTTTAGATAAAAGCGGAATGGGAGTGGGGTCGAGTTGGATGTAGCCGCTGGTGCGCACGCCTTGGAGGATATGCTCGCAAATGGGGTTGAGCTTGTCGTAAGCCTGGCGAGTCAGTGAGCAAAGGGTGTTGGGGGAGAACTCGAGGCCGTGGCGGGCAAACTGTTTGCACTGCCGGTGGTAGGGCTGATGGTCGGCAAAGCGTGCAGTCAGCACATGGGCGATGACGCTGGCGTCGATACGGCTCTTGGGTAACACGTCGCGGGGCCAGGGGCTGTAGACCGGCGCGCTTTGGCTTGAACCGGTAAAGACCGTGCGGGTGATCCGGCGCACGTAATGCTCGGCGGGTTTGCGGGCCAATACCTCAATGGTTTCAGTGAAGGCCGACCGCATGGGCTTGCCCGTTACCGGGCAGATCAAATCCTTCAGGTCGGGTGCGGGCACCGATTCTTCCACCCGGGGCAGATCCTTATTGATCGGCTTGGGGCCCTTTTTCTTGCCGCGGTGTTTTCTGCTCTTTTTTCGCTCCGTGACCGGTTCTTGGCTTTCCTCCCAGGCCGTTGCTTCCTCGATTCCCTCCAGGGTCGACTGAGCAGGATCTTCCTGATGGGGGCGCTTGTCCGAACGGCTGCCGAAAAGCTCCCGCTCCAACGTTTTTACCCGCAGCGACAAGATGCGGTTGTCGACCTTCAACTGCTCGTTTTCTTCAAGGATTTCGTGGACGGGAGGTGCCATATTTGAATGCATTAAACCGTATCCATTAATAGGATACTCGCAAGGAAAAAAGGCCTCGGATAGTATCTTTTTTTACCTCAACCAGTTGCGGGCGCGGGTTTGTTTCAAATCCAGTCCGCCCAATAGCAAGTTCAACTGCGCCTGGCTCAGTTCCACCGTGCCACCACCATGAGCCGGCCAATGGAAAGTTCCGCGCTCCAGCCGTTTTGCACAAACCCAGAGTCCGCTTCCATCGAAGTACAATATTTTGATCCGGTCCCGCCGCCGATTGCAGAAAACGAACAGGTGACCACTGAGCGGATCCTGCTGGAGAGTTCCGCTGACCAGCGCATACAATCCATTGTAACTTTTGCGCTTATGCGGAGTCTCCCGTTATGCGGACTTCCGGCGGTCAGAGTTATGAAAATCCAAGACCCGAGTAAAATCTGGAAGCAATTGAGTCCTATTCACTCTGCATAACAGTAGCCCCTGAAAGCTGCGGTCATGAAGATCGCAATGGAAGGACTACTGATATGAAAGAATGGATAGAAAGGTTTGCGATTCGGATCGATCCGGGTCGGTTGCGGAGCCACCTTGAGCGCTTTGCGGATCAACTTGCCGAGACTGGTTACCAAGATCTTACGATCGGCGGGTATTTGCGTTCAGTTGCTCACTTTGGCTTCTGGATCACTCAATGCGACATCGCACTTGAGGAAATCGATGGCAACACGCTCAATGGTTTCGAGAACCATCGTTGTGAATGTCCCCATTTGCCACGTTGGACGGGGCGAACCCAACGATACATGGTTCGCATCCACCGCTTCGTCGATTTTCTCGCGCATGATGGCTTCGTGCCGCGTCAGAAAGTGACTACGGTTCCCGAGTTGCCCCTTCTCGTAGAGTTTCGCAATTGGCTCAGCAATCATCGCGGTCTATCCGAGTCGACGATCAATCGAAACGTCGCGTTGACGAGTCGATTGCTTTCCGATCTGGTGGATGATCCTGGCCAGTATACGGCTGCGACAATACGGGAGACCGTATGCGTTCAAGCAAGTCGCCACAGCCGCGCTCAAGCAAAATGCATTGTCACGGCGCTACGCTCATTTTTGAAGTTCCTGGCGTCACAAGGTCAATTGCGGGCTGAACTAGTCGGCGCCGTGCCATCCCTTCCGCAATGGCGCCTCTCGTCGCTGCCCCGGTATCTGCCCGAGGAGGACATCGAGCGGCTTATCGACTCTTGCAGCAGTGACGATCCTTGCGGTGTGCGCGACCGGGCAGTGCTGTTGCTGCTGTCACGTCTGGGATTGAGGGCGGGCGACATCGTTGCCCTGCGAGTCGAGGATGTGGATTGGAAGAGCGGAAGACTGCGGGTTCTGGGCAAAGGACGCAGGGAATGCCGATTGCCGCTGCCGCAGGAAGTTGGAGATGCTCTGTTGACGTATTTGGAGTCCGCCCGGCCTGAAGTGTCTATCGATCAGGTGTTTCTCTGCTCGAATGCTCCCTGGCGGCCTTTTGCCGGTTCGATGGTCGTCTCGAGCATCGTGGCCGCCGCGCTGCGACGCGCAGGCATTGAGAACTCTCCCTCGCGCGGGGCGAGTTTGCTGCGTCACTCCGCCGCAACCACGATGCTGCGCGCTGGACTCGATCTCGAGGGTGTTGGCGCCATCTTGCGTCATCGCTCCGTTGATATGACGGCCCATTACGCAAAGGTCGATGTCGAGACCTTGGCGGAAGTATCCCAACCCTGGCCGGAGGTGAGTCATGTTGAGTGAAGAGGTGGACCGCTATGTGGAGTTGAAACGGTCGTTAGGTTTCAAATTCCGGACTCAAAGCTGTTTGCTGCGCAACTTCGTCAGATTTGCCGAGGAGCGAGGCAGGCAATTTATTCACACTTCTTGTGTCTTGGACTGGGCGGGCCAGGCTCCCTCGCCGCAACAGAGGCGAAACCGATTGCTGACAGTTCGGCGATTTGCTTTGGCGGCAATTGCAGAAGACGCTCGCCATCAAGTTCCGCCCGCGGGCACGTTTGGGAACCTTTCATTCACACGAATACGCCCTCACATCTATTCGTCATCAGAACTGGCAGACCTGTTGAACGGCGCGGTAGCGCTTTCCCCGGCGGGGTCCATCCGACCCGCTGCTTATGTTACGCTCTTTGGTCTTCTTGCTGCGACGGGACTTCGGATCTCTGAAGCGCTTGCCCTCCAGTTGGATGATCTCAACCAGGACGGTCTGATTGTCCGTGAAACGAAGTTTCAGAAGAGTCGTTTGGTGCCTTTGCACGAAACGAGCTGGCGCGCGCTGGACCGATATCTTGAGGCTCGTTCCCGATTGAACACCGTAAGTCAGTCCTTGTTCGTTTCCGAAGGCGGCAAACCGTTAGGTTACAACACGGTCGCAAATGTGTTTCGAACGTTGGCATGCGAAACAGGGTTGCGCGAAAAGAATGGCCACCACGGGCCGCGCATCCACGACTTGCGGCATACTTTTGCGGTTCGCTCAATCGAACGATGCGCGGGGAACCCGAACGCGATCCGGCGACACATGGCCGCTCTGAGCACCTACCTCGGACACGCCCACGTTTCCGACACGTATTGGTACCTGCAGGCCACTCCTGAGTTGCTGAGACAGATCGCTGGTGCAGGCGAGGAACTTCATACCGGAGGTAGATCATGAATCGGTTCGCCACACATCTGAGCGTCTTTCTCCGCGAGCACCTGCCTGGTGACCGGCGGGCGAGCCCACACACGGCCGAAGCGTATGCGTATGCTTTTGAACTGCTGGTGTGCTTCGCTGCCGAGAAACTTGGCCGGCCACCGTCCGAACTGGACTTGGCCCAACTGAACGCGCCACTGGTTCTTGATTTTCTCGAACATTTGGAACGGGGCCGTGGGAACTCGCCCCGGACCCGCAACGCACGCCTGGCGGCAATCAAAGCGTTCTTTCGTTTTCTGGAATATCGCGAACCGGCCGCTCTTGACCAATCGCGCGCCATTCATGCGATTCCGATCAAAAAGTGTGACGAAAAAGCCGTGGACTACCTCACGGCCGAGGAAGTCCAATCGATCTTGGACGCTCCGGCTCCGGACTCCGATGCCGGCTTGCGAGACCGGGCGATGCTGCATCTGGCCTTTAGCGCCGGATTGCGCGTCTCCGAACTGGTAGGCTTGATGATTACCGATATCGAGTTCCATCCGTACCCGACGATCCGGGTTTTGGGAAAAGGCCGCAGAGAGAGGGTGCTACCCCTGTGGAAAGAAACCGCCACCGCCCTTCGCCAATGGATCGCGGCAAGGCAACACGCGACAGTTCCCGAGGTCTTTCTCAACGCGAGGGGCTCCGCCATAACGCGGGCGGGTTTCGAGTACATTCTGAACAAACACGTTAAGACCGCCTCCGTCCGACAACCGTCTCTTGCGGCAAAACGTGTATCTCCCCACGTTCTTCGCCATTCTTGCGCGATGCACATGCTGCATGCCACCCACGACATTCGAAAAGTCGCGCTGTGGCTCGGACACGCCAAACTCCAAAGCACCGAGATCTATCTCCGGGCAGATCCAACCGAAAAACTGGAATCCCTCATGGCCGGGGCTCCACCAAAACTACGACCCGGACGTTTTCGCAGACCGGACAAGCTCATCGCCCTTCTGCAATCGGCCAAGAAAAACCGTTAACCGTTATGCAAAGTAAAATCGAACAAACGCACCAACAGAGACCGCGTGCGTCGCCGGAAGTCCGCATAACGGGAGACTCCGCATAATTGCGCATGTCCGTCACTCCAGGGGCCAGGTAGATCCGAGTCGCCGCGCTCGCTCCGATCATGCCTGCACCAGCTTGCGGATCATCCGTTCCACCCAGGGCAGGCCCGCACACAGGGGCAACTCTACCTCTGTCCCACTGGGCATCCTCACTAGGGCCACAGCTTTATCCGCGTGTCCGTAATCTCCGCGCACAACCACTTCGCATAAACTATCGGTTCTGTTTTTTCGTCTTCTATACAACCACCCGCGAAAGGTTCCCACATTCAATCCACGTTCACGAGCGAACGCTATCTGGCTCAGGCCGCTCTCACGGTAATCCGCCAGTAGCCCTTCAATGGTCTTCGAGTCGCGCCGCCTTCGTTCTGCTTTGGGCCGGTCAATGATTGTTTCCATCCATGGACTATATCAAACCGGCCCGTTTTCGTCTATAGGTCGAAAAAGAACGCTTACACAATAATACAGGGGATCAATAGGAGAATTTTCATAGGGACTGCCGAGCCTAGGACTGTTGATTCGCGGATCAACTTCCAAAAGCGTTTTACTCAGAGATCGCCCGAATCTCGAAAAACAGCGGGTCACTCCCAGGATGATTCAAACAAGCCTCGACGAATTCGAGTCCACTTTCTGTTCCAAGGATCCGGGTTGTGATTCCAGAATTGTCCCAGGATTGAAGATCTTCCGAGTACCAGACTTCTAGCCTTTCCTCTCCTGCTTTAAATAGGCTTCTTGGATAGAGTATACAGAGTAACTCCCCTCTTCTATAAATCTCAAACGTTGGTAGTTTTACTGAG
>CAZCVU010000169.1:0-5982 GCA_964501745.1 uncultured Flavobacteriales bacterium
CGTTCCAGCGGTCCATCTGGCCCTGATTGATCTGCTGTGTGCCGTGATAGAGGCCTGTGGTATCACCGAGGCCGACCGTATTGGTCGTGGCGAACAGCCGGAAATAGTCGTGTGGGTGGATGATGCGGCTCTGATCGAGCAAGGTCAGTTTGCCCTCGACTTCAAGGACACGCTGGATGACGAACATGACGTCCGGCCGACCTGCGTCATACTCGTCGAAGCAAAGTGCGCAGACATTTTGCAGGGCCCAAGGCAGAATCCCCTCACGAAACTCTGTCACCTGCTTACCGTCGCGCAGGACAATCGCGTCCTTGCCGATAAGATCGATGCGGCTGATATGACTGTCCAGGTTGACGCGTATCAACGGCCAGTTGAGACGGGCGGAAATCTGTTCAACATGCGTCGACTTGCCGGTTCCATGATAGCCCTGGATCAGCACACGCCGGTTGAAGGCAAAGCCAGCGAGAATCGCCATCGTCGTGTCGTGATCGAACACATAGCTTTCTTCTATGCTGGGAACATAGTCCGACCCGACGGAGAATGCGGGAACCGTCATATCCGTATCGAAGCCGAAGGTTTGTCGAACTGAAAGCTCGATATCCGGTGCGTCAAGTGGATGCACTCGGGCGCTGACGTCCGTTCCTACTGAAGCCATATCTCTAATCCGTGTCGTATCAACTGGTGCCGTGAATGCGGCGGCTCAGGTCGAAATCGCCTTCCTTAACGTCTCATAGGCGTCGTTGATTTCCTTGAGCCGTTCCTCGGCGGCCGTATCCCCGCCATTGGCGTCGGGATGCAGGCGCTTTACCAGTTCCTTATAGCGCGTCTTGAGCGAGGTCAAGGTTAGTGACATATCCAGGTCCATCGCTGCCAGTGCCCGTCCTTCGGGTGTGTCCGCCGGAAAATGCTGACCATTGGAATTGCTATCGGCGCCTGCCCTCGAGGAATCGGAGAAGAACCCGAACTGATCCTTCAAACCCGAGATCTGATAGGCGAATTGCGCCCCGTTGCCCGCGCGGGTTCCGAACGGCCAGCTCGGCCGTTGCCAGACAGTATCGTGGCGTACCTCGCTTTCGATCTGCTGCTGGTTCATGCCGGAATAGAAATTCCATGCCCGATTATATTCGCGAACATGTTCGAGGCAGAACCAGTAGTATTCGCGCAGCCGATTGCGCGACTTTGGCGCCCGATATTCGGCGACAATGCCGCAGTCGGGATGGTCGCAGGTTCGAAGCTGTTCGTTCCATGCGCCACGTAACTTGTCGATGCTGCGCGTACCAACCATCCCGCTAGTATGGTAGCCCCACAATGTCTACGCAAGCGCTCGCAAACCAGCCGGCAACAAGCTGAGCCGCTTTCGAGAATAATTCACCGCAATGCCAAATCTGCACGGCAAATCCGGCTTTAGCGATGGCCAGCTTGTCGGCAGCGGTTTTATCGACCAGACTCATGACTTGAAACGCAACCGAGAGGAACACCCAGTGCGTGTCGCCGACGAAATTCGTAGCAAACTGGCCGCAGGCCTTGCGCCACTACAGCTTGATATCGTTGATGAATCTCATCTGCATGCGGGTCACAGCGGCGCCCCGGAGGGCGGCGAGTCGCATTTTAGAGTTGCCGTAGTGTCCGCCGCCTTCGAGGGAGTTTCGCGCGTACAGCGCCAGCGCATGGTGTACGAGCTTTTGGCAGAGGAGTTGCGGGGGCCCGTACATGCGCTTTCGCTGACGACCTCGACTCCGGACGAGACGGAGTCGCGCAACCGCTAATTCACGCCTGTCAGTTGCCAGTGTAGAACTCAGGCCACTCCCGCTTCACTACGGGCCCGTCCGCACGCAAAGCGTGGCAGGTGTCAATTAGTGAAGGTTTGGTCTTTGAGGCATCACTCGAGGCGGTCGGTCGGCCGCTTTTGTTCGGAGAGGACACCGTCTGGAAAGCAACCGTTGCCAGCGTTTGCAGCAGCTCCACGAGATGGGTGCAGCCATGCATGCCGCCGACATGTCCGCGAACCTGCCGCATCCAGCCAGGAGTGATCTGCAAGCCTTCGAGTTTAGTGAAGTCTGACGCGATATCGCCACAAATCGAAAAGGGACCTGAGTCTATCGCCGCCTCGACCCCATGGATTTGCATCTTCTCGTCCAGGGTGAGGCGGAGCCAGATGTCATGAAGCGGCTCGCCGGGGTGTATGGTTCCGCGTGACGAGTTGGGGAAGGCATAGGTCTTGGTGTCCTGGAGATGCGCCTCGATGTCCCACATTCCGTCTCCGCGTGCGAACCCTTGGCAGTCGATTGTGCGCGTATGAAGATGTTCACGTCGTGCGGGGTCTGGAAGCGGCATCGGAGGACTCCTCGTTGGATTGCTTGGGCTCCGATCAGGCTTTGAGGCACGAACGCGCGGCCTCTGCACGGATCTTTAAGCTCACGGACCCAGTGTGATGTTATCGATACCCGGTGCCAAACATGTAGGATTCGGTGTCCTCGAAATTTTGCTTCAACTCGTCCGTCATCGCAGAGTAGAGGTCACGGAGCGATAGGACGGCAACGACATGTTCGCCATCGACAATCGGCAAATGCCGGTATCCTCGTTTGCCCATCATTTCCAGTGCGTCGGCCGCGGTGGCGTCGGGAGGAAGTGAATCCGGATTCCGCGTCATCACCTCTTCGATCTTGGTCGCAGTCGAGTCCCGGCTTTTTGCGACAACGCGTGCCAGTACATCGCGTTCGGTGAAGATCCCAACCAGGCGCTCGTTCCGTAATACGAGCAACGCGCCAATCCGGCGCTCGACCATCAATTCAGCGGCCTCGTGGACCGTTGCGTCCGGCCCGACTGTGGCTACGTCCTGTTCGCCGACGACCCCGGGATATATCGTTCGCAGCATTCAACCCCTCCTGTCACATACGTCGGATCACAAAAGTGTGAGCCAGGATGCCGGTCGAGGTCAAGTGAGCATGAGCCATCGCAGGCGGTCGGCAAATCATGTGTCAGTTTACGGTGCGGGGGGCGTTATCCGAATCAGTGTGATTTGATTGCGTGCGCGGCGCATGATTTCAAAGCGGAATCCGTAAAATGTGAAGACCTGGCCCGGGTTGGGGATGCATCTCGCCTCGTGCAGTATCAGTCCGGCGATAGTTGTCGAAACGTCGTCGGGGAGTTGCCAATCATAGTCGCGGTTGAGGTCGCGGAGGGTGACCGAACCGCCTGCGATATAGCTGCCGTCGGCCTGCGGCCGGACAGCTGCCGCGGCGACGTCGTGTTCGTCGTCGATCTCGCCGACGATCTCCTCCAGGATGTCCTCCAAAGTGACGATGCCCATGAATGATCCATACTCGTCGACAACCACCGCGAAATGTTCGCGCCGGTGCCGAAACGCCTGGAGTTGGTCGAGCAGGGTCGTTGTCTCCGGTATGAACCATGGCTCGGCGGCAATTTCAAAGAAGTCGAGGCTGTCGACCCGGCCGCCGCGCACATGAACCTCGCGGAGCAGATCTTTGGCATGTACAACACCGGTGATGTTGTCGGGATCGTCCCTGTAGAGCGGAATACGCATATAGGGGCTCTTCAGCACATCGTCGATGATCTTCTCCGGCTTGTCGCTGGCATCGATCATGGTAACCGTGCTGCGATGCGTCATGACCTCTTGGACGCCGACATCGTCGAGGTCGAGAATGCTGCGTAGCATTGCGCGTTCATGCTTGATTTCCGGCTCTGGGCCTTCATGCAGGTCGATGACGCCACGCAATTCCTCTTCATGCAGTGAACTTCCGAGTTCAGAGTGCAGCTCGATTCCCAAGGGCCGCAGGGTCATCCGCACGAACAAGTAGATTGCGTGCGTGATCGGTGCCAAGACGACGACCATCGGCTTGAGCACCGGTGCGACCGCCAGCGCCATTCGGTCGGCATGGCTGAAGGCGTAGGTCTTCGGCAACACCTCTGCAAACACCAGGATGAGCAGCGTCATCACTAGCGTTACGTAAGCGATGGCAGCGTCGCCGAAATAGCGCAGGAAGATACCCGTGGCGAGTACCGACGCCAATATGTTGACCAGGTTGTTGCCAAGCAGAATGGCCCCGATCAGCCGCTCTTTTCTCTCGCGCAAGGCCAGGATCATGCCGGCGGAGCGGTTGCCCATTTTTGCCAACTGGTGAATACGTCCTTCCGATGCAGCCGTCAGCGCAGTCTCCGAGCCGGAGAAGAATGCCGAGAGCAGCAGTAGGAAGAAGATTGCAGTAGCAGATACCATCGGGTCGTCGATCATTCTGTAATAGCCCCCTCAATCACGGTGAGCAGGTCGTTGCGCTTCACTTCAGCGCTCAAGAAAGCTTCGCCAATCCCTCTCACAAGGACAAAAACGTTGCGGCCGTCCTTAACCTTCTTGTCGGATGTCATGTGCTCGGCAAGGCGAGCTGGGTCCCAGGTAATGCCTTGAAACGGCTCAAGGCTCGTTGGTAGACCTACTGCCGCCAAATGTCGTCTGACACGCGCGGCATCCTCTGCAGGGCACAGACCCATCGCAACAGAAAGCTCAAAGGCCATAACTGTGCCGACCGCCACCGTTTCGCCATGCAGCATCATATCGCTGAATCCGGTTTCAACCTCCAGCGCATGTCCGAAGGTGTGCCCTAGGTTGAGCAGCGCACGATGACTGCCCTCACGCTCATCCTCGGCGACAATCGCTGCCTTGGCGCGGCAACTCGTGACAACGGCCTTGCGTTGCGCTTCGACCGAGCCATCGCACAGCGCCGCGCCGTGGCCTTCGAGCCAGGTAAAGAAAGTCGGATCGTTGATCAGACCGTATTTTACGATTTCGGCATATCCGGCCAGTAACTCGCGCCGGGGAAGCGTCTCGACGACGTTGGTATCGGCGATCACGAGTCGCGGCTGGTGAAATGCGCCCACCAGGTTCTTGCCATGTTTGGTGTTGATGGCGGTCTTGCCACCGACCGAGCTGTCGACCAACGCCAGCATCGTCGTTGGAACTTGTATGTAGTCGATGCCGCGCAGATGAACTGCCGCCGCAAAGCCCGCAATATCGCCTATCACGCCACCGCCCAGCGCGATCAGCGTCACGCCACGCTCGACGCCGCGCGCCTGAAGTTCCTCGATCAACTGGATCAAGTGCGGGAAGTCCTTGGTCTGCTCGCCAGCTGGCAATACGATCGATTCGCTGTTGATTTCTGCCGCCGCCAGTGCTCGTTCAAGGGTTGGCAGATATAGCGGCGCGACATTCTCGTCTGTCACCACGATGACTCGCGGTTGGCGGACTAGAGGAGCAATATGAGAGCCGGCTTCCGATATTAGCCCGCTGCCGACGACGATGTCGTAGGATCGCTCTCCAAGAACAACCTGTACCCGATCGTAATCGCTCATATCGACTCGCACGTCGCCAAGTGCTGCGAAAGCGCCTTTATCACACGGTCGGCGGTTTGCTCTAGTGGACCGTCGGTGCTCTCGACGATGAAGTCGGCAAGCGCATAGACGGGATCCCGGAGCTCCATCAGCTCGACAAGCCGCTCTCGCTGGTCCGTTGCCTGCAGCATTGGCCGGTCGTTACGTCTCGAAACGCGCCGCAAAAGAACGTCGAGCTCGGCCCGCAACCAGATCGAAATGCCATTCTTGGCAATCACCTCACGCGTCTGCTCGTTCATGAAGGCTCCGCCACCTGTAGCAAGGACGTGAACCGGCCCGGCAAGCAGACGCGCAACAACACGTCGCTCGCCGTCGCGAAACTCGGCTTCGCCGTGACGTTCGAAAATCTCTTCAACCGAGCAGCCGGCGGCTGCCTCGATTTCAGCATCGGCATCGATAAACGGCAACGATAGCCGAGCGGCGACGCGGCGACATTCATCGCCTGTTTGGTCATGCGCAGCGCAATCGGCGGAACTCTGGCATAACGCGCGGCGAGGGCCTGCGCCGCTTGCAGCGCACCGCCTGTTTGCGTGACCGCATCGGCCATCCGCATCGCCATGCGTGGCTTGTATGTCTCCA
>CAZCVU010000170.1:0-5741 GCA_964501745.1 uncultured Flavobacteriales bacterium
GTGGCGACGGCAGCCAACCTTCACATGGCGGCGGCTTTTCCGGGCATGACCAACGGCATGGATACCTGCCTCTATATCCAAAGCGACGATATCATCAGGGGCGGCACCTTCGTTGTGCGGGACGGCCATCTCCCGGTCCCCGATGGACCCGGCCTGGGTGTTGACCTGGATGAAGAGGCGATCGACGATGCGGCACTAGAGACTTTCGAGGCCGAGGCGTGAAACAGCGGTGGCGTCTATGACTCATCTCTTGAATTTAGCGACCGGTAAGCCTTGCACACCGATGTCGGCGGAGAAGAGCCCGCCCGATTTCGGATTGGCCGCCAATTCCGCGTCTGACAAACCGAAGCGCTTGGATGTCACATAAAGAGTCTTGAGCTCAGGTCCGGCGAAACAACACATTGTCGGCGCCGGCACAGGCACTTCGATCCATCCGTCAAAATGGCCATCAGGTTGAAACCGATTGATCCGCCCGGCGCTCACGGCGCAACTCCAATAGCAGCCGTCGACATCCACCGCAGCCCCGTCCGGCCGTCCGAGGGTGTCCGAGGGTGCCGCGAGTACCCGCCGACGATCGATGGAACCCGTCGCAAGGTCGTAGTCGTAGGCGTGGATGAACTGCAATCGCGAATCCGAGTGATAGAGCGTCCTTCCGTCGGGACTCCAGGCCAGACCGTTGGAGATGACAAGTTTCTCAACCATCCGCTGGCAGGTGCCGTCCCCATCGAGACGGTAGAGCGCCGCGACCGGTTCCTTGTCCGGGCGTTCGTCCATGGAGCCGGCCCAGAAGCGGCCGTCCGGCCCGACCTTTCCATCATTCAAGCGGTTGTTCGGCTTGTCGGGCTCGGGGTCGGTGATGAACGTCAGCGTTCCGCTATCGAAGTCGAACAGATGAAAGCCGCTCTTCAAGGCGACCACCGCCCCGCCGCTTTCGCAGAGGCCCAGCGAACCGATGGCCGTCGGCATCGGCCAGGATCGGATATCGCCCGTCGCCGTTTCGAGCCGGTAAATCGCAGGTGCGAGGCCATCGATCCAATAGAGGGCCTTCTCGTCGGCAGCCCAGACCGGGCTTTCTCCCAATGCGTTCCGACCATCGTGAACGCACCGAAACGATACACGAGCGAGATGGTTCTTCACGATGGTTTCAGCCTTTTCAATGGATCCATGAATCCGTCCAACCCCAGGGACATCGAGGTCTGCGTCTCATCCCACTCTTGCACGGCGACTGGTGAGATTATGGATATGAACGTGGGCACCGGCATCGACGCATCGAGTCGTCACCCCGATCACGTCGCCGTACTTACGCACCGAAGCACCAATCGCCAGGAACCTCAGAGCCAACTTATGGCAGCGTGGGATCGGTTCGGTCACCTGCACCGAAGATGTCTTGTCATCAAGATGAACCTCGACGACCGTACCCGCAGAAAGAGGACGCAGAGCCGTCGCCACATCGTCGTCGGGGTGCAGCACGATGGCGTCGAACCCGCCCCGAGAACGTGAGTTCGTGTCAGTCATAGCGCGGGCCCCATCCGGCTCACGACCTCTTCACCCTCGTCCAGAATTTCTCCCCAGGTTGCCGCTCCGGACGCGACATCAAGGGTGAGGCGGGACAGGTCATTGCCGGCACTGGCTACGTCTTGGTGGCCGAGGAACACGGGGCTGGCGTCGAAATCGATCTGTTCTTTGAGGCGCTTTACCGTTTCTGGATTGGCCGAGATCTTTATGGTGGGGGCAAGAGAATTGACAAAACTGTTACCGGGACCCGTCGAGAACAGAATCAATGTCGCGCCAGCCGCGATCATGCCAGTTAGCGACTCCGGGGCGTAGGACGGAGCGTCCATGACGAACAATCCGGCCCGTGACGGCGCCTCGGCATAGCCGAGAACGCCATGAATTGGCTGACTTCCCCCTTTTGCGATTGAGCCCAGCGCTTTTTCCTCAATTGTCGACAATCCGGCTTCGATGTTCGTTGGACCCGGGTTGACGCCCATAAGATCTATCCCTGCCTCGACCGCCGCCTGCTCGCGGCGCGATACTGCCTCGACAATTGCTTGCTTCACGGTCTCGTCCATAGCGCGGCTGGTCAATCGATGCTCGGCCCCCAGCCACTCGATCGTTTCGCCGAACACCGCCGTTCCGCCGGCATCGATAACTTGGTCCATCACACGACCGATCAGCGGATTTGAGACGAACCCCGAACTGGGATCGGAACGTCCGCATTCCGCGGCTAAAAACAGAGACGACAGCGGTGTCGCCTCCGGCCGCTGGCGAGAAATCTCTCGTGCCATATTGGCTGCGGCACGGATGCCGCGGTCGGTCAGAATGAGTCCGTCGTGCCCACATTCGTCGAGAGTCAACGCTTCGACGGGCTTTCTAACTTGTCCGATGTCGTGCGCCACTTGATCCACCTTCGGTGGATGGCCGCCGATTACCAGGACCCCGCCGACGTTCGGATTCTGCCCCATGCCGACAAGGGTGCGATGGTGGACAACCTGATCCTCGCCGATGATGCCGCTGCCAAAAGGCATGGCAACAACCCGGGATCCCGCAATCGAACGACCGATGCGCCGCGCCGCAGGACCTGTCAGACCGGTAATAGAAAGGACCAACAGATGGTTGCGAACCCCAACCGAGCCATCGGCCCGATGGTAACCCATGAAGGCTTTATTCCGGTCCATTGTCCTATCCTACTGGCTCCGGTGCCGCACGCCCTGCCGACCGTTCAAGGTGGGCTCGATTTTTCAACACTCCCCGCGACGAACAAGAAATAGCCTAGCTTCCTTCGATGCGTGCCAGGAAAAGAAGCGACCACTCTCCGTTTGCGGCGACGCTGCCCGAGCAAGCAGGCCATTTGTGAGTTTACAGCCAGGCGGGTAAGTTCTTAGTTGACGGCAACGTTTCCGGCCGGGGCCCGCTAGGTGATCGTGCATAAGTTTGAGTCTGTGGAGCAAGAGATGAGCATCCAGCCGTGGACCCGGTGCTATTCGTGGTGAGCCCGTCGTCGGGGAATATGTATTGAGAGGTTGACCATGAGCATCCATTACGACGTCATCGTCGTCGGAGCCGGCATCACCGGAGCCAGCGTCGGCTATTTTCTCAAGAAAAAAGGCGTCGCCCGAGTGCTGGTCCTAGATCGTGGCGACGGTCCCGCCTCCTCGAATACGGGCAAGAGCGCCGGGATCGTTCGCACCTTCTATACGGTTCCGCTTCTGGCTCGGCTTGCCAAGGCTGCCCTCGACCTATTCAACGGGTTGCCCGACGAACTGGGCAAAACGGGCGGGTTTGAGCCGACCGGATTCATGCAACTCCTTCCACCTGACTGGATGGATATTATCGACGGCATCATGACCATGCAGCGGTCATACGGAATTGAGACCGGTCTTATCGATCCCTCGGAATTTGAACATCGGTTCCCATGGCTTGATCCCGACGGCGTTGCGGCCGTTCTTTTCGAACCCAACAGCGGCTATGCCGATCCTTTGCTGACCACCGAGGCCTACGCCGACGCATTCGTGGCAGCGGGTGGCGAGTTCCGTTTCCGCACCTCGGCGCGCAGCCTGTTGCGGGACGGAGACAAGATTACCGGCGTGATGTTGGACGAGGGCCCCGTCAGCGCCGGCGCCGTGGTCAACGCGGCAGGCCCCTGGGCCAAGTTCCTGGCGGCGAGCGCGGGGCTGGAAATGGAGATGGTGGCCGTCCGCGAGCAGGACACAGTGTGGGAGGTGCGCGAGGGCAGGCCCATGCCGACGACGCCGGTCGGCAACTCCTTGGAAGCGGTTTACCTCAGGCCCATGGGCGGGCGGAGGTGGATCATCGGGCGCGGCTACCCTAAACCCTACGTCGAGGTCGATCCCTATAACTACAAGGTGACAGCCGACAATGACTTTGAGCTCGACCTCCTGGACCGCATGGGGCGGCGAATTCCGCCCCTACAGGGGGCACAACTGATCGACTCCTACGCCGCTCTCTACGACGTGACGCCGGATTGGACGCCGTACTTCGGGCCGCGCGCGGGGCTCGATGGTTACTACGACGCGTGCGGCGGCAGCGGGAATTCCTTTAAGACTGGGCCAGTTCTGGCGCGCGAGTTGGTCGATTGGATGATCGACGATACCGTCGCCGTCGATTTCCGTCAGCTCAGCTACGACCGTATCGGCGAAGGCAACCTGTTTAAACAGGCCTTCGGCGGCAACCGGGGGTGAGGCCGGTGGCACCGCGGGAGAAAAAGGCAAAAATAAATAAACCGATCGAACGACCGTGGTGCGATGACGACCGATCTTGGCATTCGGAATTCCGTAGGGCTCATCTGCCTCTCGGTGTTGGCGCCGGAAAGGAGGTCATGCGCATTACAAAGCTGGCGCCTGTCGACTTTTTCAATGCGGACGCAATCACCCTATAGAGGTGAATAGCCGGCCTCTACAGGCTCGGGACTATCATTGCTTAATCCGGCTCCGGCCAAGCGCGGAGGCTCTCTTGAAGAACATCCCTTCGCGACGGTGGCGCCACGTCGTCGGCCGGGGCCTCGGCTGCCGTGACAATGTCCCGGATGTGCCCGCAGACCAGATCCAAGTCGTCGCTGTCAAGGCGCCGGACATCGAGGAGGAGGTATCCCCGGTCAGCATGCAGGGTGCGGATGACGATTTTGGGGTCTCCAGCAGCCAGTGCGGTCCCGAGCGCATGGGCGGTCAGCCCTGCCGCCGCCGGATCCAGGTGGAGAGCCAGGCGGACCACTGGCTGGCCACTTACGTCGGGCAACTTCTCCAGGCGCAACCCGGCAAGGCCGGCGAGTTTCTCCGCCGCCGCATCCACCATGCGAACGGATTTGCGGCATTGGGACTCGTGGTCCAGGCTTTGCCATCGTTCAAGGGCGGCGATGGTGCCGACCACTCCTTCCTTGCCAGCTTTCATGGGACGCCCGAGACCGAACTGTTGGCTATGGCAGGCGCGTACCAGGTCCTTGCGCCCGGTGAGAACGCCCGCCGTCAGGCCGCCGGGCACCTTGTGGACAGAGAAGGTCACTAGGTCCGCCCCGGCAGAGAGAAAGCCTGCCCAGTCGTATTCGGCGGCAGCGTCGACGATGACCGGAACGCCGGTGTCGTGGCAGACCTCGCAAAAACGTTCGAGGGGCAGCAACCCACCCTGCACCGTGTGATGGGAGACGACATAGAGGGCGGCGGCGACCTCCCCGTCGAGGGCGGCGCGCAGCTGGTAGATGGCGCAATCGGTGGCGGTCCCGACCTCGACAACACGTGCACCCGAGATGCGGACCATTTGCGCCGTCGAGGCGCTGAAGTCGGCGACGTGGCCTTTCTGCATGACCACCCGGTCCTTCATTCCCGTTGTGTCGGGCAACTGTTCGATCCGTGCCAGGTCGTCGCCGGCCATGCAGGCGGCGACGCCCACCGTGATTCCGGCGGCGGCGCAGTTCACCACGCAGCCGGCCTCGGCGCCCGTGACTCGCGCGATCACCGATGACGCGGCGCGCTGCAGTTCGATCATCTCGACCGAGTGAGGAAGGATCTCGGTAACTGCCGTGATCACCTCGTCGGCAACCGGACTGGCGCCGTGGGCGGTCTCAGTCCCAGAGACGTTTATCACCCTTCGCAATCCATATCGTTGGAAGATTTCCGACATCGGCCTAACCTCCTCGAAACCCGCCGCCTTCGGAGATGGTGTATGTCGCGGCATCATAGGACACTAGGAGACAGTGGAGAACTGGCTTTCGTCCCACTTCGGTCTTC
>CAZCVU010000170.1:5751-5968 GCA_964501745.1 uncultured Flavobacteriales bacterium
TCCAACTGCGGTTCACCCCTGTACAATTCGTCTTCAAAGCGGCCCGAGCTTGTTTTTGTAAAGGCTGGGGCTCTAGACAGTCCCAAGCTCTTCAAACCCACTTGTCAAATTTGGACCATCTCTTCCGTTGCCTGGTCGAATATCGAGAATGAGCTGCCTAGCCATGAGATAGGTCGGAGCTGAGTAGGGCTCGGGGTCCGCTAAGGGTCAAAAGCGG
>CAZCVU010000171.1:0-5946 GCA_964501745.1 uncultured Flavobacteriales bacterium
ATGCCGATTATACGATCGGCAAGATGCCCGACAGCGACCGCGAAATAGTGCGACCGGTTCCACTTCAGAATCGTATGGTAGTTGTCATAGACGAGAAAAGCCGGGCCATCGGCACCAGCCGGCCTGAGGAGCGAGGCCTGCATTTCGGCCGTCGGCAAATCGCTGCCGTCATGGCGGCGCACACCAAGCGCCTGCCAATCGGCCAATGGTTTGACCGTTTTGAGGCCCTCGAGGCCTTTGTCCAAGCCTTCTGGAAGGGCGACGCGGCGCGCCGAGATCTGATCGCCATGCCAGCCGGACCGGGAGAGATAGTTTGCCGTCGACGCAAAAACGTCCGGCAGCGAGGTCCAGATGTCCTTGCGCCCGTCACCGTCATGGTCATATGCGAAGTTGAGGAAACTCGAGGGCATGAACTGGCTTTGCCCCATGGCCCCGGCCCATGACCCTTTCATGCGGTCCGCGGTGATATGGCCGGCATCGATGATTCGCAGGGCATTCAACAGTTCGGCGCGAAAATAGGCGCTGCGCCGGCCATCGTAAGCCAGTGTCACGAGCGCCGGTACGACCGAGAATCCACCGGTTATCCTGCCGAAATCCGATTCGATCCCCCATAAGGCAACGATAAAACGCGGCTGAACCCCGAACTTTTTGCCAATTTCTTCAAGCACCGGCCGGTTCGCGGCATAAAGCCGCTGCGCTGTCTCAACCCGCCGGTCCGGAACGACGCGCATCAGGTACTCATCGAAGGTCAAAGTAAACTCAGGCTGCGAGCGATCGAGCTCGATCACACGCGGGATGAGCTGAACGCCATCCAACGCCGTGTCCAGCGTCTGCGGCCGGATGCCGGCGGTCGTGGCTTCGACCCTAAGCTTGATCAGCCACGCCGAAAACTGTTCCGCGTCCTGCGCCTGTGCAGCGCCGGCGAGAACAAGCGTCACGATCAGGAGGGCAACGGCGGCAATCTTCAGGGGCATAGCGGTACTCTAGCCAAGTTCATCAGCCTGACACACTCATAACGTCTGGCGCTCGCGGGCAATTATTCGCGGCGCAAATGGTCTATGCTACTTTTTACTCTTGCTGTGCGTATTCAAGCCATAACGAATCGTTGAACCGAAAACGACAAAGACAATGGGAGGCTGGAAATGGATGTCGGCACAAAAGGAACGAACAGGGGATTCTCCGGATATTTCCGAACTGAACTGCCCGAGGCGAACGCCGAACTGACGCATGTCGGTCCGGGTACGCCGTGTGGAGAATACCTAAGACGGTTTTGGCAACCCGTGTCATTATCAAGTGAAATCAAAGAATTACCTGTTGCTATTCGTATTCTAGGTGAGGATTTGGTGCTGTTCCGCGACGGCTCCGGCGAGCTGGGTCTGCTGCATCGCCATTGTAGTCATCGTGGCTCCTCGCTCGAATATGGCATCATCATGGAACACGGTATCAGTTGTTGTTATCACGGCTGGCACTATGGAACCGACGGAACCATTCTTCTCGCGGGTGCCGAGCCGGACGACGGCAAGATTCCCGCCGATGTCATACATGGCGCCTACCCGACCCACGAGTATAACGGGATAATTTTCGCCTACATGGGCCCGCCTGACGAACTGCCGGAATTTCCCATCTACGATACCTACGACCTGGCGGACACGGAGTCGGCCGCGTTCTCGCTCTCGGCACCATGCAACTGGTTGCAGGTTTATGAGAATCATCAGGATCCGATCCACACCGTGTTTCTGCATTCACGCGGCAACAACGTCCATTTTGGCCAGGCTTGGGGCGAAGTTCAGGTGCTCGAATACTTCGACACGCCGATCGGCATGTCGAACGTCCAGACTCGGCGCTGGGGCGATCTTGTCTGGTGCCGCACGGTTGAGGGCATGCTGCCCAACGGCAATCAGACCGGCGCAGTCTGGGAGCAGGCGGACGAGGAAAAATTTTTCCGCCGCGTCGGTTTTACGCGCTGGATGGTCCCGGTCGACGACACCCACACGATTACGATTGGCTGGCGCTACTACAACGACCTCATCGACCCGCAACATGTCGGTGACAAATCCAATGTCGGCAAGGAGATGATTGATTTCATTGGCCAGACCGAGGATGAGCGCTCCTACGAGGAACGTCAGCGCAATCCCGGTGACTTCGAGGCCCAGGTCTCGCAGCGCCCGATCGCTTTGCACGCCATGGAGAACCTCGGCACAACCGACCAAGGCATCGCCAAGTTACGCACATTGATCCGCCGCGGCATCCAGACGGTCGAAAAGGGTCGGCGGATAAAGATGCCCGCCATGAGCAACGGCCGCATTCCCACATACGGTCAGGATACGGTTTTCCGAATCGCAAAAGCGAGCGATGACCGCGCACTGCTGGGCGAACTGGGACGCAAGATTTCCGGTAGTGTGGTCAAGGACGCTCACCTGCCGGCCCACGAACGTGAAGCGACGATCCGCCGCATTTGCGAGGCCGCGGCCGCTAAGAGATAACGAGGGCCGCGCTCGGGAGAGCGTTGTTTGTTAACCGTTTACGGACGATTCTCGGGAAACCCGAGAGGCGCTCTTCAATTCCCTGGTCGGTGTTTTGTCAGCGGAACATTGTGAGGAGGTTCAGTCTTTGCCTGCCGACAGACTGAGTTTTGAACCAGGCGTATCGCTTCCAAAGCGCGAGCATTTCGTGATCCGAAATGCATTTGTCCTGAGCATGGACGATGCCATCGGCGAACTGGAAAGTGCCGATGTGGAAGTCCGCGACGGCTCGATCATCGCCATCGGAATTGGCCTGGAAGCTGCCGGTGCAATGGAAATCGGCGGCAGCGGCATGATCGTCATGCCAGGCTTCGTCGACACGCACTTGCATCTCTGGAGCACGCTGTTCCGGAATCTGCCACGCGCTGATCGAGGTTACTACGACCTGTTGTTCGGCCTCGCCCCGCATTTCAACGCCGAAGACTTCTATCACAGTGTCCGTCTCGCACTCGCGGAGTCGGTGAATGCCGGCATCACCACTATTCTCAATTTCTCGCACAACACCCGCACGCCGGCCCACGCCGACGCCGAGATCGTAGCCCACATCGAAAGCGGCCTGCGTGGGCGCTACTCCTATGGCCATATTTCCGGCATGCCATCGACCGAAATTATGCCGCTCGACGATCTGCCGCGTGTTCAGCGCGACTGGTTTGGCGCCAACGGTCCGACTGACGGCCGTCTTGACCTTGGATATTCCTGGCGCGGGCCGCTGCTCACGCCTCCCGAGGTCTACCAACCCGAATTCGAAGCCGCCCGGGAACTAGCACTTCCGGTGACCACCCATGCCGGCCAAGGGCCGCCCTACAAGATCGATGCGGTGCAGATGCAAAGGGATGGATTCCTCGGTCCCGACACGCTGCTGGTCCATTTTCTCGAAGCGCGGGCCGAGGATCGGCAGGCACTTGTCGAGACCGGAACCGCTTTGAGCATTGGCATGCAGTCCGAGCAGCGATTTGGCGTCGGGTGCGATCTACGCTCACACTTACTTCATTGCCTGGCCGACGGTGTCAATCTCTGCCTCTCGATCGATGCGACCGCAGCCGCCAGCGTCAATCCTTTCGAGAATATGAGCTTTGCCTGGTATGTCGGCGTCCCTTGGCCGGAGACGCCGACCGAGTCGATTCCGGCCGTAAGCTTCCGTCAGTGTCTCGAAATGTCGACCATCAATGGCGCCCGCGCGATGGGCATGGACGATCACATAGGCTCGCTGACACCGGGCAAGCGTGCCGATCTCATCATGATCCGCGCGACCGACCTCAACATGGCGCCGTTTGGAGAACTGGACGGCGCGGTCGTGCGATCGGCGACGCCGGCGAATGTCGATATGGTGGTCGCCGACGGCCGCATCCTCAAACGGAACGGTGAATTGGTCGGCGTTGACCCAGACGAGATCGTAGCGGGTGCGGGTGCAGCGTTACACGCGATTTTCAAACGCGCCGGCGGCGCCTTCGAACCGCCGACCGATACGGCCCGACGATACTAGGCGTATCAAGCCACGGGCTGAGCAGCCGCAGCACGTCGATCAGGCACTGTTGCGTCGCCCTGCCCTATCGCCTTGGCGATGAATTCTATCTCGGCGCTCAAATGCAGTCCGCTGTCGGCTGCTAGTTCGGCGTCCAGGCGAGCGACCGGATCTCGCTAAACTCCCGACCTATCTTGTTCCAGGCATCTCCCCCATCATCGCTTACGAACACCTGTCCATAATGGGTCGAGCAGACGATAAGGTTCGGGTCCACCGGGTTCGTCGCCAAGTGCCAGACAGGCGTGTTGGGGGGGACTGGAAACGAGAGTGTCTGCCAAGACTTTCCACGATCCTGCGAGCGTTGAACGACACCATTGACGCCGTTGTCATCGCCGCCGATGCCGGCCGTGCCGACAAATATGCTGAAGTCTTTCCTCATTGCAGCTCCGTCGATTCAGGAATTGCGGGACAGTGCCAACAGGGTAGGATCAAGCTTGCGGAAGGCGTAGACCCTGACGCGTCCAGAATGCAATAGCCTGCCGCAAAACAATTGTCGCGGTGTCAAATGGAGCCACAGACATGGAAGAACAGATCCAATTCGACTCCCGCGGATTAAAGCTGTCGGGCACGTTAAGTTTGCCCGACGACCTCACTACTGGCGATCGAAGACCAGCGTTTCTGGTGCTCCACGGCTTCGGCAGCAACAAGAACAGCAAAGGCTGCATCTGGTGCGCCAGAACCTTCTCGGATTGGGGTTACGTGACGCTGCGCTTCGATATGCGCGGCTGTGGCGACAGCGACGGTGAGCCGGGGCACATCCTCTGCCTCGATCAGGTCGAAGACACTAAAGCCGGGGTCAGCTATCTCGCAGGCCGCCCGGAGGTCGATCCGGAAAAGATCGCCACGATCGGACACAGTTTTGGCGCGGCGGTTGCGATCTACACCACCGGTGTCGATAACCGCGTCGCCGCAGCGATTTCATCGGGTGGCTGGGGTGACGGCGAGCGGAAGTTCCGCGGCCAGCACCAATCTGCGGAAGCCTGGGAGCGTTTCCAAGCGATGCTGCAAAAAGGCCGTGAGCACCGCCAACAGACCGGCCAGCCACTGATGGTTTCACGCTACGAGATCGTGCCCATTCCCGAGCACCTTCGCGGCAACCTGGCTGCAGGATCGGCCATGGAATTTCCTGTCGAAACGGCGGAAAGCATGGTGAATTTCATGGCCGATGATGTTGTCGGCCAGATCGCGCCGCGGCCGTTGCTGCTGCTCCATAGCGCCAACGATTCGGTGACGCCCACCGAACAATCGGTCGAGCTGTTCAAGCGCGCAGGACAACCAGCCGACCTGCATCTGCTGGCAGAGGTCGATCACTTCATGTTCGGTGAAAATAATCCGCGCGTGGTCGGCATATTGCGTGACTGGTTGGCCGCATATCTTCCGATATCCAGCGAAGCATCAGACCGCGAACCCAGGGACCGGGAGCCTAGAGGATGAAATCGACATCGATGCTGCTCCAACATAGTGACCTTCGCCGTCTGACAGGCGCCATATTCCTGTCAAATGGGCTTGCTGCCGACCACGCGGCGCTGGTCGCGGATACACTGGTCTGGGCCAATCTTCGCGGCGTCGATTCACACGGTGTCCAACGCGTTCCTCGCTATGTAGAGTGGATCGAGAGCGGCGTCATCAACCCCGAACCGTCGTTTGCTGTCGAGCAGAAGACGGCGTCTAGTTTCGTCCTTGATGCCGATCGTGCTGCCGGGCCAATCGCCATGACCGCCGCAATGGAACATGCGGTGCAAAACGCACAGCAATCCGGCGTCAGTTTTGGCCTGATTTGCCGCACGACCCACGTTGCCGCCGCCGGCTACTACACGCGGATCGCCGCCCAACATGACATGGCGGGCCTCGCTATCTCCGCGTCGGGACCCAATATGGCCTACCACGGCACTCGCGTCGCGG
>CAZCVU010000172.1:0-5933 GCA_964501745.1 uncultured Flavobacteriales bacterium
GCTGCTGCATCTTGCACCAGACGGAATATGGCGTCTTTTCGCGCCCGCCAACTTCAGCGTTTACATCAGCAAGCGTATCACGCAATTCGTTGATGACCTTCTCGACAATATTGCCGCCGCGTTTACGCAGAAAGGTCAAGCGCTTGGTAATCGACGTATAGGCCTCCGGATTAAGTTCAGGAAAGGCAAGGTCCTCGAGCTCGTCTTTCCAGTCGCGGATTCCTATTCGCTCGGCCAATGGCACGTAAATGTCCAGCGTCTCGCCAGCGATTCGATGGCGTTTTGCCGCGTCCGGAATGAAACTGAGTGTGCGCATGTTGTGCAGGCGATCGGCCAATTTGACCAGCAGGACACGGATGTCCTCTGACATCGCGAGAACGAGCTTGCGAAAATTCTCGGCCTGCTGGCTCTGGTCGGACTGCAGTTCGATCTGGCTGAGCTTGGTTACGCCGTCGACCAGACGCGCAATATCAGTTCCGAACTGGCCTTCGATATCGTCGAGCGTGGCGATTGTATCTTCGACGGTGTCGTGCAGCAGACCGGTTATGATGGACGCACCGTCCAACTTAAGCCTGGTCAGTATTCCCGCCACCTCGAGGGGGTGGGAGAAGTAGGCGTCGCCAGAAGCGCGCCTCTGACTGCTATGCGCCTCCAAAGAGAAGACGTAGGCGCGGTTGAGGGCCTCCTCATCTGCGCCGGGATCGTAACTCTTTACGCGATCGACAAGTTCACTTTGTTGCATCATGCCGGGTCACCCCGTCGGCATGACGGTGCGTCGCCACCGAAGAAAGCGCCGCACCCGAGTTCATGTACCCTCTTGCGCTTCGGTATCATCGGCTCCAGCAGCATCATCGGCCGACTTGTCGTCGACGTCCGCTTCGGACGGTTTCGGCCTGCTCGGCGCACTTTGGCCCATCAGCGCCTGCAAATCCTCAACCGCCTCGCCTGCCATGGTCGCTCCGGCCATCAATTCAAGCGCGTCGTCGTCTTCCGGCTCGTCAACCTCGACGAATTTCTGCAGGCTACGCACAAGACCGTCCTGCAGGTCCTCGACCGTGATCGTCTCGTCCGCAATCTCACGCAGCGCCACGACGGGATTCTTGTCGTTGTCGCGTTCGACCGTCAGTTCGGAGCCTGCCGACACTTCACGGCTGCGCTGCGCCGCCAACATGACTAGTTCGAAACGATTACTAACTTTGTCTACACAGTCTTCTACTGTTACTCGCGCCATGCCCTAGTAATCCTCAATTGTGGATGTTTCAGAGATTTAGTGAATATATGGGGCAATCCGTGGCGTATCAAGCGAATTGCCTGGGACTCACTATCGCAAATAGCTGTACGGCAATGTTTTCGCATTGCGCGCGCGGCTCGAAATTGAGAGTGCCGACCAAATAGTTTGTGGCTGGACTTGCAGGTGGCAGCACTGTGCTCTAACTAACATAAAGTGCTGTCGGAATAGCGACCGGTTGCGCGGGTCAGCACCGATCATGCGGCAGACTCAAACGTATTCAGATATCAATAGATAATGGATTTATTCATTGAACCTAAATATCTACCCACATGAGAGAGTCGCATTATTCATCGACGGTGCGAATCTATACGCGGCAGCGCGGGCCTTAGGCTTCGACATCGACTACAAACGGCTGCTCCAGATGTTCGCGAATCATGGTCGATTGATCCGCGCCTTTTACTACACGGCATTGATCGAGGACCAGGAATACTCGCCAATTCGGCCGTTGGTCGACTGGCTCGACTACAACGGCTACACAATGGTGACGAAACCGACGAAGGAGTTTACGGACTCCGCGGGGCGCCGCAAAATAAAGGGCAATATGGATATCGAGTTGGCAATCGATGTCATGGAGATGTCCGAGAAGCTGGACCATGTTGTGCTGTTTTCGGGTGATGGTGATTTTCGGCGCCTTGCAGAGGCCGTCCAGCGCAAGGGCGTTAGATTTACGGTTGTCAGCACCGTACGCTCAACACCACCGATGGTCGCCGACGAATTGCGTCGACAGGCCGACAACTTCATCGAATTGCAGGACATGGCCGAGCAAATAGCGCGCGTTTATAGCTCACCGCACGAGACCGGTCCGGGAGAGGTTGCAGGCGGGAGTTCCTACGATGAGGACTCCGACGTTCTGCAACAGGACGACGATAGTCTGGAAAAGCTTGCCTAACGGGCGGCTACAGCAGGCGCAGCCGGAGATGTCGGAGCAACCCGATGCGCCAGAGCGCGACTGCCACCTATGTCCGCGCCTGGTTGAGTTTCGAGAAGCCAACCGTCATGCATTTCCCGACTGGCACAACGCACCCGTCGAGAGCTTTGGCCCGCCCGATGCCGAACTGCTGATCGTCGGCCTGGCCCCCGGTCTGCGCGGCGCCAACCGGACCAGCCGGCCCTTCACCGGCGATGCCGCCGGCGTACTACTCTACAGAACGCTCGGCAGATTTTCCTTTGCCAGCGGTTCCTACGATGAATGCGTCAACGACGGACTGACGCTTCAGAATTGCCGCGTGACGAATGCTGTTCGATGCGTGCCGCCGCAAAACAAACCGATTGCTTCAGAAGTCTCAGCCTGCCGGCAGTTTCTCCTGGCAGAGCTTGCGTCGCTACCGCGGCTAAGGGTCGCCCTCGCGCTCGGGACCATTGCCCATAATGCGATTCTACGCAGCCTGGGCTATAGACAAGCCTCGGCGAAATTCCGTCATGGCGCAATCCACCGATTGCCGAACGACCTGCTCCTCGCCGACAGCTATCACTGCTCACGCTACAATACGAACACCGGTCGGCTCACCGACGCCATGTTCGAAGAGGTATTTGCCAGCATCAAGAAGCTCCTTGACTGACAATCGCAGCAACATCAAGTCAGCCTTTTTCGCGCATTAATCGGGCCCTTTGGCGCTGCCAATCTCGTGCCTTCGCCGACTCCCGCTTATCCGATTTGCGTTTTCCGTGGGCCACCGCCAACTCCACCTTGGCGACGCCTCGCTCGTTGAAATAGATACGCAGCGGCACCAGCGTGCGCCCCTCTCGCCGGACCGCGTCGATGAGCCGGTTCAATTCGCGCCGATGCACGAGCAGTTTGCGCGGCCGCGTCGGCAGATGGTTTAGATTGCCGGCCTCTTTGTAGACCGGTACATGGCAGTTCATGAGATACAGCTCGCCGCTCTGCGCACCTGCCCATGCTTCGTTCAGGCTGACGCGACCGGCGCGAAGCGATTTTACTTCGCTGCCCGTCAAAACCACGCCCGCCTCGAGCGTATCCTCGATGATGTAGTTGTGACGGGCCCGCCGGTTCTGCGCTACGAGCTTTCCCTTGGGCGCGCTGCGGGCCATCGCCTCAGTTGAGCAACCCCGCCGAAACCATCGCCTCACGCACTTGCTGCTGGCTGGCCTCGGCGATCGGAGCCAAGGGCAGACGCGTATCGGGCAGGCATTTTTCGAGGAGGCTTGCGGCGTATTTGACCGGTCCGGGACTCGATTCGCAGAACAACGCCAAACTCAACGGGGCCAATCGGTCGCGTAACGCCGCAAAACTATCCAGATCACGCGCCTGCCATGCCTCATGCAGCTGCGCGCATGGCCCCGGTGCAACGTTTGCGGTGACCGAGATACAACCGTCGCCGCCCTGTCCGAGGAAGGCCGCCACCGTGCCGTCTTCTCCGGAAAGCTGGCAGAAATCGGGACCAGCGGCGAGCCGCGTCAACACAGGACGCGCAAGATCATTAGTCGCGTCCTTGACACCAACGATATTGGTTACTTCGGCAAGCCGCGCCATGGTCTCAACCGACATATCGACGATACTGCGGCCAGGGATATTGTAAATCACGACCGGGATATCCGTAGCCTCAGCGATCGCTGAATAATGCCTGAACAGCCCTTCCTGAGTTGGTTTGTTGTAATAGGGCGTCACAACCAGCGCCGCATCGGCTCCCGCCTCTTTGGCATGAACCGTCAGCTCGATCGCCTCCTCGGTGGAGTTGGAACCGGTACCGGCAATCACCGGCACCTTACCGGTCGCGACTTCAATACACAGCTCAACGACCCGTTTGTGCTCTTTGTGCGACAGCGTCGGCGATTCGCCCGTTGTGCCGACGGGAACCACGCCGTGCACGCCTTGTTCGATCTGCCACTCGACAAATGCCTGGTATGCCGGTTCGTCCACTCGTCCACCCCGAAACGGAGTGATAAGTGCTGTAATCGACCCCTTAAACATCACAGGGCTCCATCCGCTTGAAGTCTGAAGTAACCTGAACATAACGCCAAGCGCGGGCTTGCAGCAAGCAGCCCCAGGGTCACCTGGGAGTGTCCGGCTTGTTGGCAGAGCCCCTCTCAGGTATGATATTGCGCATTCGGGGGGCGCGATTCTGGGACCAATGCAGAGGCTTAACGTGCCTGGCAGGACTCTGCGCACTCTATCGGCGCTAACTATCTTTGCGGGTTTTCTTGTCGCCGCGTCTTTGCCGCGGGCCGAACCATTATCGTCTTCAGACGCCAAGGCGCTACGCGTTGCGGTGGCCGCTTCAAAATCTGGAAACTGGAAGTCGGCGACAACGCGGGCGAGCCGAACGAGTGCTGCCCTACCAGCGAAGATTGTCGCCTGGCTCAGGTTCAAGTCAGCCAAATCGGGTGCCGCGTCCGAAGACATTATCCGATTCATCGATGCCAACCCCGAATGGCCGTCGCTGCGGCTGTTGCGCCAGCGCGCCGAAGAGGCGCTGACGGAAGCAACCCCGGATCAAGTCGTCCTCGACTGGTTCGAGCGATATCCGGCCGTTTCCGCGGCCGGTGCGATCGGTCAACTTGCGGCACTGGTACGCGCCGAGCGCCACGACGAAGCGGCTATCTTGGCACGGCGGGCTTGGATCGGCTTCGATATGGGACGCAGCCAAGAACGCTCATTCCGCAGGCAGTTCAGCAAGCTGTTACGCCCACAGGATGAAACCGCACGGCTGGACCGGTTGCTGTGGGATGAACGTATCTCGGCCGCTCGAAGGCAAATGCGTTATGTCAAGAAGGACCATAGGGCACTCGCCGAGGCACGCATTCGACTTATCCAAAGACGTGGCGGAGTCGACGCGGCGATCGCCCACGTTCCGAGTCATCTCGTTGAAGCACCGGGGCTCGTCTACGAGCGCCTGCGATGGCGACGGAAGAAAAACTTTGACGAAAGCGCACTTGAACTGTTGATACCGCGGCGCGATGACCTTGTGCGCCCATCTCAATGGTGGACCGAAAGACACATACTCGCTCGGCGCGTGCTGCGTACAGGCAATGCGCCGCTGGCTTACCGCCTGGCCAGCGAGCATGGACTAGCGCCAGGGCAGGATCATGCCGAAGCGGAATGGCTTGCCGGTTGGATTGCGCTCAGATTCCTCCACGACTATGAGACGGCATTTCTGCATTTCAAGGCATTGTTCGAAAACGTACGCTTTCCAATTAGCCGCTCGCGCGGGGCCTATTGGGCCGGACGCGCCGCCGAGGCGGCGGGCAAACACGTCATTGCTGCCTTGTGGTATGGCCTAGCGGCGTCGCACGTTACGACATTCTACGGCCAGCTGGCGGCGGCTCAACTAAATCACAAGCAGCAGCCGACGATGCCGCCGGAAGTGTCGCCGACAGTAGAGGAAATCAAGAAGTTCGAGCAGCACGAACTTGTTCGCGTCGTACGCGCACTGTCCGGTGTGGACGCTGAGCTAGAGCTTGAGCCGTTCTTTCGGCAGCTTGCCGGGTTAGCTTCGGGACCGGCCATGTGGACCCATACCGCGAGGTTGGCACGCCAGGTTGGCCGCAGTGATTTGGCCGTTCTTGTCGCGAAGAAGGCGGAACAAACAGGAGTCGTCCTGAGCGAGAGCGGATACCCGGCCTTACCAGTTCAGGAAGGACTGGAACCCGACGTTGCGCTGGTCCACGCGGTGATCCGCCAGGA
>CAZCVU010000173.1:0-5886 GCA_964501745.1 uncultured Flavobacteriales bacterium
CAGATTCCCGCACTTGATGTTGCCACCGATCGTACCGCTGACGTGAACATCGCCATCACCGATAAGATCGCCAGTGATTTCCAAGTTCTTACTGATGACTGACGGTGGGTGCGAAACGGTATTTCCGGCACGGCCAGTCGACTTGGCGCGCTTCTTAAAAACCATAATCGACGGCTTTCGAAGTTCCCTGATTGCGCTATCGTAGTGCTTTAGCGGTTTCAGAACAAGACAACTAGGCGCGCACTAATCCCAGCGTCGATCAATCGATGCATGCCAAGCGATGTCAGCGGCGGCGTCCGCTCGGATGCCGCCCATCGATCCCCCAGTCAATCCGCGGCTTCGCTTGCGACATCCAAAGTCTCGGCCAAGAATTTTTCGGCTTCAAGCGCCGCCATACATCCCATGCCCGCCGCGGTCACCGCCTGACGGTAGATCTTGTCCTTGACGTCCCCCGCCGCAAACACGCCGGCGACATTCGTCGCCGTGCGATCCGCGGCGGTTAGAATATAACCTTCATCGTCCATCTCGACCTGACCACGAAATATCTTTGTAGCGGGATCGTGGCCAATGGCCATAAACACGCCGTCAACCGCCATCTCAGTTGTCGCATCGGTCTTGACGTTACGCACGCGCACGCCGGTGACCCGTAAAGGATCGTCGCTGCCGAGGATCTCTTCGACGACACTGTCCCACAGCGTTTCGATCTTGGTGTTACGAAACAGACGATCCTGCATGATCTTCTCGGCGCGCAGCTGATCGCGCCGATGAATGAGCGTGACCTTCTTTGCAAAATTGGTCAGAAAGATGGCCTCCTCGACAGCCGTATTGCCGCCACCAACGACGACCACATCCTTGTCGCGGTAGAAGAAGCCGTCGCAGGTCGCACAAGCCGATACGCCGAAACCTTGAAGCTTCTGCTCCGACGGCAAGCCTAGCCAACGCGCCTGAGCGCCGGTCGCGATGACGACCGTGTCACCGCTATAGGTATCGCCGCCATCGCCCTTGCATTGAAAGGGCCGACGCGAAAAATCCACATCGACGATCAAGTCATTGATTACCTGCGTCCCGACATGCTGCGCCTGCGCCAGCATCTGCTCCATCAGCCACGGCCCCTGGATGGGGTCGGCGAAACCAGGGTAATTCTCGACATCGGTGGTGATCGTAAGCTGGCCACCGGGCTGCATTCCGCTGACCAGGATCGGTGCCAGATTTGCGCGTGCGGCGTAGATTGCCGCAGTGTAGCCGGCCGCACCGGAGCCGATGATGAAGACTTTACTGTGGTGGTGTTCTGCCATGTCATTGCCCGCGCGGTATATAAGGCCAGCACCTCCCGGCACCGGCAAACGTCGCCTACTTCCTACCTAGTATGCGATACGCCGCCATGCAAGCGCGCATCCCGAATCTCAGCCGCCGGTCGAAGTTACTGGACGTCATTCACTTAAGATCGAGAGTTGTAACACCGTCCCAAGGCTCTGCGGGTGGTTCATCGATCAACGCCCGCGCGCGCGCTGCAGCTTTTTCTGCGGCCGTATCGTCACCAAGCGACGAAAACCCTTCGTAGGCCGCTTCAAAGTCGCCGCTGCGATAGGCCGCAAGGGCGTTGGCGTAACGCTTAAGTTGATCGTCAGCAACCTGTCCTTCGAGCGGCGCGTCGATTTCGCCAAGTGGCTCGAAGATGGTGACGGGCTGTTCCCGTCCTACGACGCGGACTGTGTCGAGTGCACGAAAGCGAATCGACGCACCACAGAGAGTTGCCGTACTGTCGCTGACCAATATCATCGAACCGTACTGTTTGTTGGCGCTTTCGAGCCGCGCCGCCAAATTTACCGCGTCGCCCATGACGGTATAGTTGAAGCGGCGTGGCGATCCGATATTTCCGACCAGCATTTCACCTGTGTTAGCGCCGAAGCGCGTTTCAACAGGCCCGCCGCCGGGCAACTCAAAGTCAGCCTGTGCCACCGCCAGTTTCTTCTGACATGCCAGCGCAGCGCGCACCGCCGATAGAGCATGGTTTTCGTCGTCAACCGGCGCACCGAATACTGCGACCACGGCGTCGCCTATATACTTGTCGACAAAGCCGCCATGGGCCTCAATCGTATCGCTCATGATCGCCAAATACCGATTGAGAAAGCCGACGAGGTCGGCGGGGCTCATGCCCTCGGAAATCGCGCTGTAACCCGCGATATCGGAAAACAGCACGGTCAGTTGCCGGCTTTCGCCACCGAGTTCCGGCAACCGGTTCCCAGCGAGCATACGCTCGATCACGGCCGGCGCGAGATAAAGCGAGAACGACTTGGCGATGCGGTTTCGCTGGCGATCGCTCACCGCAAAGCGATAGCCAAGCAGGCCAGCGAAGCTGAGGCCACCGGAAGCGAATGCATCCGTGAGCGGCAGCACCAGGCCATCCCGAAACAGCGCCACGGCGACGGCCGTCCACAGCAGACCGACGCCCAGGCCCGCCAAAGCCGCACGTACCGGACGTAGCCACAGGGTCAGCCCGGCGACAACCACCGCCACCACAAAGACAACTCCGAGGCTCGGACCGCGCCCAACGAGTTCAAGAACGTTGCGCTGCAGGAGATTGTTGATCGCTGTCGCATGAATCAGCGCCCCAGGCGTGGCACGCCTGGCAATCTCCAACGACTCCTGTGGCGTCGAGACACACGGTTCCGGCGTGCCCAATGCATCCGGATTAACGATAAAGCGATTTGACGCCAACCGGCGATCCTGCAGATCCAGCATGGCGCCCATCACAACGGTCTTACCGGCGAAACTACGTTCGAAATAGCCCGTCTCACCCTGCTCCGCACAATGGAACAGATCACCAAACGAGTAGACCGGAATGGCCCCAGGCCGACCGTCGAAATTGAGCGTCAGAATGTTGGAGGCTGCGCCCGGGATAACATAGCCGCCCAGATCCACATCCCCGGTCTCGCTGACGACCGGAGCGACGCCCAGCGTGCGCGCCGTCAGCTCGAGTGCAAATCCAGGTTGTTTTTCAACGGCACCCTTCTTTTTCAAATCGATCGTTACCGGGACGCCACGGACGATACCGTCCACGTCCGTGTGGAGGTTGAGCGCCCGAACGTTCCGCGCGCCGCCTACCGCGAAACTGTAGATCCTATGCGGCCGGATCGGACTGTCACCGTATGCCTCTCCCAGCACGATGCGTCCGTCTTGGCGGCTACGGGCAAGCGAGCGCAGCAGGGGCTGATCGTATCGTCGGTCCGCGACAATGCCGCCCACCGCCAGGGGCAGGATCATGTCCCAGCCGACGACCAGCGCTCCGGCATCCAGCACGGCATTCATGACGCGCGCCAATTGCGGCGTCCACATGACGGTCGGCATTCCTTCAAACGGCGGCATCGCATAGGTCGCTTCGTCAATGGCGATGACCACCGCTTGTACAGAATGTGACGGTGTATATTGCGCAGCCGCCTGCTGCCGCAGCCAATGCAAGAGGTCGAGGTCGAGCCGGTCGAAACGGTCGAGCAGCGGCAGCGAGGTCACCACGGCGGCAACGCCGGCGATCAGGCCCGCGGCTAAGATGTTACGAAATTGCATCATGTCGGCCAGCGCGCGGTCCTGGCGCAGCCGGATTTCAGGTGTGGCGAATTCAAAAGGCCAGCAGGCGGCCGAGAACGGTACCGCCCGTACGGCTCGCCACCGGAGAAATTCGGAACACGACCTTGCGGTTGCCTGCGGCGGCAATGTAAAGCCCACCGGGCTCGAGCACGATATTCTTCTTGGCGAGATCGACGACGCCGTTCGAGACATCGATCGCGTGGCGATCCTTGCCGCCATCGAGTCGCTCCAGCAAGATCGTCACGCTCGTCGGCGCCGGGTCTTCCAGGAACCTGATCAGTGGGCTCACCCCATAGAGAATTCGTTGCGGTTTCGGCACATTGGCGCCCTTCGTCGGCGCTTTGCGGAAGACGATTGCGCCGGCTGACTGACGCTGCCCGGCCGACAATTGCAAATCGCCGCCGTCGCAGTCGACAAGCTCTCTTTCGATTGAGCCACCGGTAATCTGGCTCGCATCGCGGCCGACGGTAAGCGTGCCCCCAACGGCAATTTCCCGTGTGCACGAGCGGAGATACCCGAGCGTAACACTTTGACCGTCTCCAAGCTTGATCACCCGACCTTGCTCAAGCAGGTCCATGAACTGCAGATCGGCAACTTCGGCGCTGACATCCTCGACCACCGCGACAGGTGTCGATTCCGCGGCAACGGCATCTATTGAAAACACCAGCGCGACAACGAACGCTGGCAAAGCCGAGAGACAGGCGAAGCGTTTCATGGCGCTTGCATCCTTCTGTTGAGCCACCAAGATTCCGCGGCGGCGCTCCGACCAACTATATCACCCCTACGCGGCTGACGCGCGCCGCCGCCAAACCGCCATTCCATGCCGCCGATTAGCGTCCGACAGCGTATCCCTGCATGCCGCGGGGATTGGCAGCCGCCTTGATGATACCATTTTCGCGGCTAGCCGCGCTCATACGGCCTTCCGACCACTCGCCAGCGACCTCCACACGATGGCCTCGGCGCTCAAGGTCTGCAATCGTCTGCGCCGGGAATCGCGCTTCGATCGACAGCTGCCCCGGCACTGCCAGGCGCGGATAGAACGAACTCGGCATGTGGTCGTTATGGAACGACGGGGCGTCAATCGCCTCCTGCAGGTTCATGCCGTAATGCACGTGCCTGAGAAAGAAGATCGGCTGCCACTGATCCTGCTGATCGCCGCCCGGCGTTCCGAACGCCATATAGGGCTTTCCGTCCTTGAGCGCGAGCGACGGCGTAAGTGTCGTGCGCGGTCGTCTGCCAGGCGCGAGGCTTGCCGGCATCCCTTCCTCCAGCCAGAACATCTGCGCCCGCGAATTCAGGCAGAATCCCAATTCCGGGACGATCGGCGAACTTTGTAACCAGCCGCCGCTCGGCGTCGCCGATACCATATTGCCGTACCGGTCTATGACATCGACATGACAGGTATCGCCGCGGACATCTGCGGCCTTCGCCATGGTCGGCTCACCGATGCCGATGAAACTCGGCATCGACGCCGCGTCGCTTGCGATTCGCGCACCATAGTCGAGCTCGGCGCCGTAGCCCTCGACCAGACCTGGCCGCAGCTCAAGCGACGCCTCGTCAGCAATCAAATCGCGACGCTCAGCGTTATAATCGTCGGACAGCAGCGTATCGATCGGCACTTCCATTCCGGCCGGATCGCCGTAAAACTTCTCACGGTCGGCGAAGGCAAGTTTGGCGCATTCGGTAACCGTATGTACGAATTCCGGGCCCAGCGGATCCATCGCGTCGAGGTCAAAATGCTTGAGCAGGGCGAGCTGCTGCAGAAACACCGGCCCCTGCCCCCAGGGTCCGGTCTTCAGGACAGTTAGTCCGCGATAGTCATAGCCAATCGGGTCCTCGTAAGTTGCCCTCCAGCCGGCCATATCGTCGCCCGTCAGAACACCAGCGTGGCACTCGCCACTGGAGTCCATCAGCTCGTTCTCGCGGCAAAACCGGTCGAGTGCGTCGGCAACGAAGCCCTCGTGCCAGGCATGCCTCGCGGCGTCGATTTGCGCCACCCGGTCGCCGCCCGCAGCCTTGCCCTCCTCGACCAGCCGTCGCCAGGTTTCGGCAAGTCCAGGGTTCGCCAACAGCGTGCCGGACTCCGGGACATCGGTGCCGTCGAGGTAGACGGCAGCCGAGGTTGGCCATTCGGCAAGAAACAGTTCACGCACCGACTCAATGGTCTGGCTGACCGCCGGCACAATTGGCACGCCCTGCGCGGCATAGGCAATTGCCGGTTCGAGCACATCCTCAAGCGTCATGACGCCATGATCACGCAGCATCAGCATCCAGGCATCAAACGCGCCCGGCACAACCGTC
>CAZCVU010000174.1:0-5857 GCA_964501745.1 uncultured Flavobacteriales bacterium
ACGATTACGCCTGGCTGAACCCGCATCTGACCATCTCCATCGACTGGTTCGGCGACCGCACGGTGGCGGTGGCGACGGACCCGACCTGGGCTAAATGGAAGCCCTCGGACCCGACCTCGGCGCACTGGTACTCGCCCCAGCACCTTGAGCGCCTGATCGCCGGTTACATCGCCCACGATACCGATGCTGGGCGCATGCGCACCGTCCGCGAGCTCGTCACCGAGTTCCGCGGTCTCAGTGGGAGCGCCAAGCAGAAGAAGGTGCTCGACGAGACCGGGCTGCACCGCGAGCCGTTGACCAAGCTGGTCGCGGATGGCGCGGTCGATACCGACGTCGTCACCAAGCTCCTTGAGGCGATGAAGGGCAACACCAAGCCGGTGAAGCCGCCCGCGCTCGGCATCATCGGGAAGGAGCACTTCACGACGCGGTTCAAGGCCATCGGCTGCGAGATGGAGAGCTTCGATTACCGCAAGGTGGTCGACACCACCGACGGCGTGCCCTGGGTGGTCGAGACCGCGTTCGGTTGGATACCGGATGATGATCGCGCACGTCGCCTCGTTACCGGCGTCAACTGGTCGCCGGGCATCATCAACCCGTTCCGCGAGCTGGGCAGTTTCGGCCAGAGCCTCGACACCATCCTCACCCAGCAGCGGGCCAGCCGTTCCGAGCCCGTGATCCTGGTCCTGCACATGGCCTGCCCGAGGGTCGAGTACACCGACCGCGGCAAGTCGGCGGTGGTGGTGAAGTCATGAAATCTGACGCCATCATCGGTGCCGTCGAGGGCGTCACCAAGAAATGGGCCAAGCAGCGCAAGGCCGAAGAGCGCAAGGAATCCGCGAAGGCGAATCGGTACGTCCGCATGACCGTCTCCAGCCGGGTCACGATCAAGGACGTGGCCTACGACTGCATGGAGGAGGCTTACCTCAAGGCCAGCGCCAACGGCACGCTGCCAACGCATGCCCGGCAGATCATGTACAAGGCCAGGCCCATCATTCAGGCCAAGACCGGCGAGAAGCTGATCGCTCAGTATTTCTGTCAAACCCTGCTACCTGACTACATGGACCGCACCGGCGTGACCTGGGATGTGGTCTTCGACGATCGCGGCCACTTCCAAGAACCTCACACCGACCGTCGCATCGGCCTCGGAACGCTGGCCGTGCGTGGATACCTCCGAGGCGTTCACAAGCCTCGGTTCACCGGCGTATCGATATCGTCGCCAGCCGTCGAGACCTATGGCGCGCAAGGCCGATTCGGTGCCGTGCTGTTCGTCGAAAAAGAAGGCTTCATGCCGCTCTTCCATAAGGTGAAGCTGGCGGAGCGGTACGACATCGCCATCATGTCAACCAAGGGCATGTCCAACACGGCGGCTCGCCAGTTGGTCGACGATCTGTGCGGTCAGCATGAGATCCCCCTCCTCGTTCTCCACGATTTCGACAAGGCAGGATTTTCGATCTTCGGCACTTTACGCCGGAATACCCGTCGATACCGGTTTCGAAACCGCATCCAGGTCGTCAGCCTTGGGCTTCGTTTGGATGACGTCAACGAACTCGGGCTCGATGCCGAAGAAGCTTTCGATCGAGGTGACGACTGGTCGAAGAAGCAGAACCTCCGCAAGAACGGCGCGACCGAGGAAGAAATCGAATTCCTCCTGCACAAGCGGGTCGAGCTGAACGAGATGGCAAGCGATCAAATCGTTGCCTGGATCGAGACCAAGCTCGAGGAACAGGGGGTCGCCAAGGTGATCCCGGACGACGATACGCTCGCCAAGGCGTTCACGAACTGGCGCGCCCAAGTGGTGATCCAGCAGCGCCTTGAGAAGCTTCGGGCAGAGCTGAAAGCCGACAAAGACGTGCAGGTACCGACCGATCTCAAGGATCGGGTCTCGGAGCGACTTCAGGACCAACCAACCGAATCATGGGATGACGCCGTTCGAGCGATAGCCGGCGCCGACAGCGACGATCTCGACGACGAGGAAGACGACGAATGACCGGTTCATTCGGCAAGCCCGATGCCACCGGCCGCAGCTCGGGCAAGCGCTCGGGCCGCGCCCGGAAACTTCGCTCGCCGCCGAAGGGCGAGCCTTGGGTTTGGTTGACACGCGAATTGGTGGAGAGCCCGGCCTGGGGCGCGCTGAATCTGACCTCGCGGAAGCTGATCGATTTCCTGCTGATCGAGTACATGGCCCATGCGGGCACCGAGAACGGCGCCCTGGTCGCAACGCACGGCCAACTAGGCGAGTTCGGTCTGAGCCGGCGCCTGATATCCGATGCCGTCGAGGAATGCGTTTTCCTGGGGCTGCTACGGGTGCAGCAGCGAGGTGGACTGTCATGGGGAGGGATGAAGCGGCCATCGCTCTATCGGCTCACATTTTACCCGGACAAGGACGACGGCCCACCGACGAACGAGTGGAAAGGCAAGACCGAAGAAGCGATCACGGAATGGCGTCGAGACCGTCGCCGGCTGCGCGCGCGAAAAAAAATCCCCGCACCCACTTTAGTACATCCCCCGCACCCACAAAGTGAGGCAGGGGCCGAATGAAAACCGCAGTTTTCCGCCACCGCCGATTTGCGTCCCCGCACCCACAATGTGGTGGACCCTTCTATATCTTCCCGGAGGCACACGGAAACAGCAGCGCAGCAGCAAAGCAAAATCGGGCGGTCGGAACGAATTTCGGCCGCTGCTTGGATGACCGCAAAGGACAGATGATGAACAAGACGATCACGACGATTCCGAAAAACCAGCGCGAGGAAATTCGCGTCGCGCTGAGCGAGTTCGACAGCAAGGACACGACGCACGACATGATTTCGGCGCGCGTGTTCTACGACGCCGGCAACGGCGAGATGAAGCCCGGCCGGAATGGGTTGAACGTACCGGTGCGGCTTCTGCCCGAGCTCGTCACGGCGCTACAGCAGGCCGAGGCCGAGGCGCGTGCGGCGGGATTGATCCAGGACGATGGTGGCGATGATCCGCCGCCGCCCGACGCAACGGCACGAACCGGAGACGCAGCATGATATGGACTTTTCCGGACGGCACGGTCGTCAAGAACAGCGCTGAGCTGAAGCGGCTTTGCGAGGAGCGCGGACTTGACTGGTCGTACTTCCGCCGCCGTGAACAGAAGGGATTGGCCCGTCGCAAGGAAGGGCCTCGCGCTGTGCGATTGCCCGATGACTGGCGAGCCCGACTCGATTCGATCTTCGGCGCCGACGCTGTTCATGAGTTCACGCGGGATGTTCCCGATGCCCGCCCCGCGATCGCTGTCGTCGTGAACGCGACTGACACGAAATGGTGGCATCGGCTCGCAATTGGTTCGGCCGCCATCTGTGGCGTTCGGGGCCGCATCAACTATGTCGACGTGAACACGGGTAACCAGCTTCGCGGCAATCCTCGCGGGACGCTGATTTTCCTCTTTGCCGACGAGGCGGTGGATATCGAACGGTTCCGAAGTGCCTTGAAGCCGTTCGGATGGGTGGCCCGCCCGCTCGCGCCGCACACCGTCATTGGCACCGACTGACGGCGCGCCCGAGCCCGCCCGATGCCCCGCCCGAGCCCTCTCTCCGCTGCCGAGCGACAACGCCGCAAACGAGCGCGGCGCAATGCAGGTATCGAGGAAATCATTGGTGTACCGTTCACGCATGAAATGATTGAGGCGCTGATTGAGAGTGGCCAGATCGATCTCGAGGATAGCCGAGATCCCAAGAAACTGGCGCGGGCCCTCGTCAAACGGGCCAAGCTCCCGCCGCCACCGGAGATCGCCTGAGATTCGGCAATCGGGCGGTTGCAGCCAGCGCTGGATCTGACTTCCGCTGTCAGAGGCAGAGCGGACGAACCTGGTCTGAGCGAGTGAGTCTGCTTGGTGCCATAACCGGACTCTCGGGCTCCAAACGCCCATAACGGCTATCCGACCATAGCGGTCGAAGTGAACTCCGCTGGGGTAGGGTCGGTAATGATCTAAAACAGTAATTCCGCCCTCATTGACTCGTTCTCGAAGCCTGCATACAAATTCTACTCCAACGGGTATCTGGGATAGAACGGTCGTCACGGCCAGCCCGGGCGGTGACGGCGTCGTGCTGCGGGGCTGCGTGGCGCCAATCGTGATCCCGGTTGCGGTCGCCGCCGTCGGCGCAGCAGCGGGTGGCTTTGGCAGACCCGTTCCGGTGCGCAGGGCCTCGGTCGCGTCCAGCAAGCGCTGTCGGGCGAGTACGCTCTTGACGCCGCGCGCAGCGGAGCTGGTCAAGGCCTGTGCACGGCATTGTCAGACTAAATCGACTTGAGGCGGGCAGCGGCGATCCGTAGGCTCGTTCGATGGAAAATCCATTCCGCTGTTTCAACAGCTCGCCCGAAGTGATCCGCCTCGCGGTGATGATGTACGTCCGATATCCGTTGTCTCTGAGGCAGGTTGAAGATTTGCTGTTCGAACGCGGCATCGATATCTGCCATGAAACAGTGCGGCAGTGGTGGAACCGGTTTGGTCCGATGTTCGCCGCGGAAATCAGAAAGCGGCGTGTTCATCACCGGTCATATTCACTGTGGCGCTGGCACCTGGACGAGGTGTTCGTGCGGATCAATGGGGAGACCCACTACCTCTGGCGGGCCGTGGATCACGAAGGCGAGGTGCTTGAAGTTTACGCGACGAAACGCCGGGATCGTAAGGCAGCGCTTAAGTTTCTTAAGCGAGCCATGAAACGGTATGGTCGACCCAGGGCGATCGTGACGGACCGGCTCCGGTCATACCGAGCGGCGATGAACGCAATCGGCAATGCTGCCGATCAGATCTGCGGTCGTTGGCTCAATAACCGTGCTGAAAACTCACACCAGCCGTTTCGACGACGAGAGGGAGCGATGGCGAAATTCCGGAACATCAAGACCCTGCAGAATTTCGCTTCCGCCCACGCGTCGATCCACAACCATTTCAACCACGACCGTCACCTCAACCGCCGCGATATCTTCAAACAGAACCGCGCCGACGCTCTCGCTGAATGGTGTCAACTCGCCGCGTGAGAATCATGACCGCTTCTGATCAGCCAGCTCACGCCCGGTTAATCTGACAATGCCTGCAATATGCCCATGAACACGGCCTGACCGAGACAAGGCTCGACATCGAGGATCTGTTCGCGCCCAGCACGCTGCGCGACATCCCGCTGGCCGAGGGCCAGCATATTTACCCGGAGCCCTCAAATAGGCGGCAGGATCGAGCCGCCGACATAACCGGGAATGATTTCGGGAATGATCCCGGCCCACACCTCGACATAAAGCAGCACCATGCCGGTCACGATCAAGCCGGTCACGAACACCCCAACCAGGGCGGCCCAGACAAAACGAACCTGGGCCTCCTTGACCAGATACAGCGTGACGTAAATCGGCGTTATCGCCGGGAACCCGAACAGAAAAACGAAGATCAGAAATCCCAGCGCGTAGGCAATCGCGCGGATCACGTCCAACCACGGCGTTTCCCCCTCGGCCGCGTCGTCCTCGGCCTCGGCGGCGTCACCGCCGGTTTTGCCGCCGCCCCACAGATCCTGCAAGGTGGTCTCGGTCCAGCGCAGAATCCCCGGATAAAAATTGCCGACAATCAGAATGGCGATCATCGCCAAGGTGCCATAGCCGGCCAGGTTGGGCGTGAACTGCAATAAATTAGGAAAGCCGCGCGCCACGGTGACAAGCAGCGCAACAAACAGCCCCAGCAGGACCGTCCAGATAAACCCGCCGTTTAAACATGGTTTCATGCCGGGCCCGCCTTAGCGATTCCGCCACGCCGCGATGATCGGCACGAAGATGGCCCCGAAGGTGAGGATCATCAAGATCAGCGCAATCGGTTCGGTGACGAAAATCATCAGGCTGTTATCGGAAATCTGCATCG
>CAZCVU010000175.1:0-5824 GCA_964501745.1 uncultured Flavobacteriales bacterium
CTGTCCGTCCTGGCAGCGCTGGCCGTATTCTTCACACCCAGAGCCCTTAAGCCTAGCCTCCCCTACATCAACATTGTTCTCATGGCTGTGTTGACCTTCTTCTTGGTGGTGACGGCCTTCCTGGCCAATTTCTTCACACGCTACGTCGAGTACGATTTTACCGCCGACCTGGAGCAGCAACTCGATGAGATATCCGGCGGGCGCGAGGACTGGCGCCGCGTGTTGCGGCAGTTCTGGGAGCAATTCTCGAACAGTGTCGAAGGCACGCGCGAGCTCTCGATCACGCAAGTCCTGGATGCACTCAACGATACGCTTGGAAGGCATTTCTTCCCGGCCGAGAAGGATGAGGATGCGGATGCCGCACGCGCCTGTCCGGTGTGTGAAAACGGCCGGTTAAGCCTCAAGCTCGGTAAGTTCGGCGCCTTCATCGGCTGTTCAGACTATCCGGACTGCCGCTATACGCGGCAACTTGCCGTGGAGGCGGCTGACGGCGAAGAGGCGGCGGATGACGCCAGCTTGGCGGCGGGCCCAAGGCTGCTGGGAACCGATGCAGAGAGCGGGCTTGAGGTTACTCTGCGCAAAGGTCCCTACGGGCTCTATATCCAACTTGGAGAGGCCGAGCCGGCGGAAAAGAAGAAAAAGGCCGTGAAACCCAAGCGGGTTTCGCTACCAAAGAACATGACCGCCGCGTCGATAGAACTGGAGACCGCGCTCAAACTGCTCTCGTTACCCCGGGACGTCGGTCCGCATCCCGAGACCGGCGATATGATCACCGCCGGCATCGGTCGCTTCGGGCCATATCTGAAGCGCGGTTCGGCATATGTATCGCTGCGTGACGACGACGTTCTGAGCGTCGGGCTCAACCGCGCGGTCACCTTGATTGCCGACTCCAAGAGCCGCGGCAGCAGCGGCCGCCAATTGGGCGCACACCCGGACGACAAGGCGCCGGTTACCCAGCACACCGGCCGCTACGGGCCTTACGTCAAGCACGGACGTGTCAACGCGACGTTACCCAAGGATATATCTGCCGAAGAGGTAACGCTGGAGCAGGCCGTGGCGCTGCTGACGGCGAAGGCGAAGAAGAAAGGCGGCGGCCGCAAGAAGCCAAAGCGGGCCGCAACCGGCAGCCGCAAACGGACCTCGTCCAAGGCGTTGCCGGCCGACGGCGATTGACCAAGGTGCCCCCACGCACTCGCAGCACCGCGCCGCGTCCAACGAAACAAGACATCCTGGAATTTATCAACGAGAGCCCGGCGCCGGTCGGTAAGCGGGAAATCGCCCGTGCCTTTCGAATCCGCGGCGCCGACCGGACATGGCTGAAATCGATCTTGAAAGAGCTCGAATTGGATGGCGAACTCAGCAGAGGCCGGAGTCGACGGCTGTCAAAAGCCGGCCAACTGCCCGAAGTGGCGGTACTTGAAGTCACCCATATCGATGCCGACGGAGAGGTCGTCTGCCGGCCTACCGAGTGGCGCGGCGACGCCCCACCCCTGATCTATCTCGCACCGGCGACGCATCGCCAGGCGGCGCCAGGCGAGGGCGACCGCGTTCTCGCCAAACTTCGACGTTCCAGCGACAATGTCTATGAGGCCCGCACGATCAAGGTTATTGGCGTTGCCCCGAGCCGCGTCCTGGGTGTCTTCGAGCGGCTTGGTGATGGCGGCGTTATCCAGCCCACAGACCGAGGTATCCGCGGCGAATACGCGGTAACGACGCCGAACATTGGTAGCGCAAAGTCTGGCGAGTTGGTTCACGCCGAAACGATTCCCGGCCGAGGATTGCGGCGGCGGGCCAAGGTAACCGAACGATTGGGAAGACTCGCCGACCCGCGCACATTCAGCCTGATCGCCATTCACACGCACGGTATTCCCGACGAGTTTGACAAGGAGACACTGGCCGAAGCGGAGAACGCCCGGCCGGTCGCTGCGGAAGGCCGGACGGACCTCCGCGAGCTACCGCTCGTCACCATCGACGGCGACCAGGCGCGCGATTTCGATGACGCCGTCTGGGCCGAGCCCGACCGCGGCAGAGGCAATGCCGGCGGCTGGCACATCGTGGTCGCCATCGCAGATGTCGCCTGGTATGTGCGCAGCGAAGGCGCGCTCGATCGGACGGCCCGCGAACGCGGCAACTCGGTGTACTTCCCCGACCGCGTCGTACCAATGCTGCCGGAGGCACTTTCCAACGACTTGTGCTCGCTGCGGCCGCATGAGGATCGGGCCTGCCTGGCAGCGCACATCTGGATCGGCACCAACGGTACCGTCAAACGCCACAAGTTCGTGCGCGGCGTGATGCGATCGGTGGCACGGCTGACCTACGAGCAGGTTGAGCGGGCACGCGCAGGCGCATTCGACGAGGTCACGAAACCACTCGCGAAGAAGGTAATCGCGCCTCTCTATGGCGCATATTCGAGCCTTGCACGGGCCCGCGAGGCACGCGGCACACTCGATCTCGATCTCCCGGAACGTCAGGTCGTGATCGGCAGCGACGGCCATATCGAACGGGTTGAGCCAGCTGCCAGATTGGACAGTCATCGGCTGATTGAGGAGTTCATGATCGCCGCAAACGTGGCCGCCGCGGAAACGCTGGAGACAGCGGGCGGGCTGGCGATGTATCGCATTCATGAAGCCCCGCCGCTTGATAAGATCGAAGCGCTACGTCAATCGCTCGGCTCGCTCGGATACCAGTTGGCCAAAGGTAACGTGTTGAAACCGCTTAATTTTCTCACAATCTTGAGAAAGGCGGCCGAGAGCGAACATCTGCAATTGATCAGCGAGTTGATCCTGCGCAGTCAAGCGAAGGCAGTCTACGACCCCACAAACCTGGGCCATTTCGGACTTGCCTTGCGACGTTATTGCCACTTCACATCGCCGATCCGCCGCTACGCCGATATCCTCGTTCATCGTGGCCTGATCGCCGCGCTGAAGCTCGGCGACGGCGGTCTCTCAAAGGCGGAAGAAGCACAGTTCGATGAGACTGCACAGCACATTTCGATCACCGAACGCCGGGCAACCGCAGCCGAACGGGATGCCCTCGACCGCTTTGCCGTTGCCTTCGTTGCGGATCGCGTGGGCGCGACCTTTCCGGGCCGCATCAGCGGCGTGACGCGATTTGGACTGTTCGTTACTCTAATCGAGACAGGCACCGATGGATTGGTCCCGATGCGCACCCTGCCGAATGACTACTACCTGCACGATGACGTTCGGCATTGCCTGGTTGGCGAAAATACCGGCCTCACCTTCCGCTTCGGTGACCGTCTCACGGTTCGTTTGGAGGAGGCCAACCTGGTGACCGGCGGATTGGTATTCACCGTTGTCGACGGCGGCGTCTTCGAAAGCCAACGCAAGCCGCGAAAACAAGCCAAGCGGGCGGCTCGGTCTGCAACAAAAAGAAGAAACCACCGTCCCAAGGATGCCGGCCGCCGCCGAGCGAAATAAGCCATGGAAACAACGACGCTGGCGCACCAGGTGCGCTTTGCTCCAGAATTGCAGCTAACTTCCGCGCTCGGGTGCTAGGAAGGCCGCCAAGACGAGATTATGCGAATTGTCAGCGAAGCCCGTTTCCATTCAGCGATCTGGCGGCCAGTCAGCCGGGGCACCCTCGCGTTGCTCCGAATGGTCCCATTCCTGCTGGTCCTCGCTGCCTGCGCCGGAATCCCGGGCGGCGCGAATGACACCCACCCCGACAAGGCAACGCAGCAGATGCTGAGCGTCGGATTCGCCGATATCCGCGACAGGTATATCGAAGACCTGAACACCAAAACGCTTGCACTCGCCGCTCTCGAAGGACTGAGCAAGCTGGATCCCGGCGCCGAGATCGCCAGCGTACGCGGGCAAATCGTCCTCACCATCGACGGCGCCCCCGTTGGCAATGTCGCTGAACCGACCGGCAGCGACGCGACGGCCTGGGGCGCAGCGACTGCGCGGTTACTGGCCCAGGCCAAGGCCGCCTCAAGCTACCTGCAAAGTGCCGAGCCGGAGGCGCTATACAAGGCAGCCTTTGACGCAGTGCTCAGCAAGCTCGACAAGTTTTCCCGATACGCGGGTCGGGAAGAGGCGCGAGAGAATCGTGCGGCGCGCACCGGTTTCGGCGGGATTGGCGTCTCCATCGAAGCCCACGAGGAGGGTGTGAAGGTAACCGCAGTAACGCCAGGTATGGCGGCGGAAGCAGCGGGTATACTTGTTGGCGACAGAATCGTCGCCGTCGGCGAAGACTCGATGGCCGGCCTGGCGTTGCGCAAGGTCGTCAGCCGGCTGAGAGGGCCGGTCGGCGAGCCGGTCAGTGTGAGCGTTCGGCGCGACGGACTCGAGGAATTGCTGAAATTCACGCTCAAGCGCGCGCATATCGTCGCGAATACCGTCTTCTATGAACAACGCGGCGAAAGCGCATACCTACGCGTTTCCAGTTTTAACCGCGAGACTGGGAAGCGTCTAAAACAGGCACTCGACCGGGCCCAAACTGAGATCGGCGGCAGCATCAAGGGCATCATTCTCGATGTACGCAGCAATCCAGGCGCCGGATCATCAGTACGCGGGGACGGCATCCGAAGAGCCAGCAGAGATTTGACGCCAAAGTCGAGGAATTTGGCCACGGCCTACCCGTCGCGATCTTGGTGAATGGCACATCGGCATCGGCGGCCGAGATTCTCGCGACCGCACTTCAGGATCATGGTCGGGCGGTTGTTGTCGGCACTACAAGCTTCGGAAAGGGGACCGTACAGACGGTCAGGCAGCTGCCAAACGACGGCGAGTTGATACTCACCTGGGCACGGATTTATGCACCCTCCGGATACGCACTGCATCGCCTGGGTGTGCTGCCGACTATCTGCACGAGCGATGTTGAGGACGCCGATAGCGCATTGGAAAAGTCACTGAATTCAGGCGCCCATTTCACGCAACGGGATCATGCTTCGCGCCGTGCTGCGGATTTCACCGACGAAAACAATGCCAAGATAATTCTCTCCTTGTGCCCCTGGCGCCCCCGCAAAGGAAAGGACTTGGATCTGGAAGTTGCCGAGCGCCTGCTCACACAACCCGCTCTTTATCGGCGCGCCCTTGAACTCGCTCGCCCGGCCGCGGGATCGTGACGCGCGAGCAGTCGGCGGGCCCAGGGCAAGACAGCGGCCAACCGGTCCGCGCCCGCGATGCGGCAACCTTGATCTTGTTGCGCGGCGACAAATCATCGCCGCATGTTCTGCTTGGACGAAGGCCGTTGAGCAGCCGCTTCATGCCAGGCTATCTCGTATTCCCAGGCGGTGCGCTCGACCCCAGCGACAGCCGCGCCGCCACGGACCATCCGCTCGACGAAGAGGCTTTGGCGCTGCTAACGGTCCATTGTTCGCGCCGGCGGGCAAAGGCGTTGGCGTGGGCTGCGATACGGGAAACATGGGAGGAAACGGGGCTCTTGATTGGCAGAACGTCAGCAGGCGGCAATGATGCAGATCTGCAGGTTACCGACGCCGTAGCGCAGGCCTTTATCGACTCCGGGCTGACGCCTGATCTCCGTGCGCTGACCTATGTCGCCCGCGCGATCACGCCGACCTCAAGCCCAATCCGCTTCGACACACGATTTTTCGTGGCCGACGAGGAGATCGTTTTCGGTACGCTTCGCGACTCGAGCGAACTGTCCGATATCAAGTGGCGGTCGATTGCCGAGGTGTTCCGTGACAGTGCCATTGCCATGGTGACGAAGTTCGCGCTCAACCAAGCTGTCAGGCGCCGGGCGAGCCCACGGCATATGCAAACGCGCACGGTTCCGACGATGTATAGCCGTCGCCGGCGAGTTATCCTGCGTGACGTCGGCGCTTGACTTGGCGCAGGCGAGC
>CAZCVU010000176.1:0-5816 GCA_964501745.1 uncultured Flavobacteriales bacterium
CGTATCGTCTAGGAAGTTCTCGCGAAGCTCGGAGGCAGCTGCCCCCTCAAAGCTCATGTCCATTTCCAGCGATACGGTGTGCTCGAACATTTGCACAACTTCCACCGGCCTCAGTCGCCGCAGGCTTGGACGCAGACGCTGGGCGATGCGTGCAAGCCAGAAAAGCAGATCTATTTCGCGCTGAAACTGCTCCTCGATCCCAGGCCGCAAGACCTTGACGGCGACGTCCTGCCCTTCGGTCGTCACCGCAAAATGAACTTGCGCGATCGATGCGGCAGCCACCGGCTGCTCGTCAAACTGCTGGAACAGATCCTCGACCGGCGCGCCAAACTCTTCCTCGATAATGGCTTTGGCTTCTGCACCGGGAAATGGCGGCAAGCGATCCTGCAACGCGGTCAAGTCCTCGGCCAACTCCTCGCCGACCAGATCGGGACGCACCGAAATTGCCTGTCCCAGCTTTATGAATGTCGGACCGAGTTCCTGGAGCGCCGCCGCCAATCGCACGCCCGGCCGGACCCCGAGGCTCGTGCGCGAGACGCTGCGGACCAGACTCATACGAGCGCCATCACCTGCCGAAAGCGACAAGATCGGCGCCAACGCATCATGACGCGCAAGCGTGCGACCGATTCGAACCAGCCGCGCTAGATTGACGAAGGTGGCATACATCAGGCTACGGGCGACACTGCGACGGTGACCGACTGCGTTCTTTGGTAGCATGGCAGGGGCGCGATTTGAACATACTCACAGCCGCCGGCCAGGCCCGCCGCTCACACCCGCCAGGCCGAATGAATAGCCACGATGCCCCCGGTCAAACTCCTGTGTTTGACGATCTCGAACCCGGCTGCAGTCATGCGTTCCGAAAGAGCCGCCTGATTGGGAAACCGGCGAATACTCTCTACCAGGTATCGATAGGCATCAGCGTCACCGGTAACCGCGGCACCGAGCGCCGGCAGGACGGCAAAGGAATAGCGCTCATAGTACGGCTCGATCCACGGCGCTGCCGCCGGTGCAAATTCGAGGCACAGGAAGCGCCCTCCAGGCTCAAGGACACGTACGGCTTCGGCCAGCGCGCGGTCAATCCTGGTGACATTGCGAAGGCCGAAGGCAATGGTATAGGCATCGACCGACGCATCGGCGAACGGCAGCGCCTCGGCATCGGCAACAACCCAGCGAATGCCGGAGAGCAGGCCCTTGTCGATGGCCCGGTCGCGTCCAGCCTGGACCATCTGCCAGTTCTGATCGCAGGCCGTGACACGGCCGCCGCCGCGGGCGAGAAATCGTGAGGCGATGTCGCCGGTACCGCTCGCGACATCGAGCAAGCGCATCTCAGCGCGCGGCGCAAGCACATCCAAGAGGACGCGTTTCCACATCCGGTGAATGCCGAGCGACATCAGGTCGTTCATGAGATCGTAACGCGACGAGACAGAGGCGAACACACCCTGCACCATCGCGGCCTTGTCAGCGGCCGCAACCTTGCGAAAGCCAAAGTGACTGGTTGCGTCGTCGATCATGTCGTCTGGTCGCTGCACGGCGGCGACGATAGCCTACGCTGCGCACCTTTGCTAGAAAGTCACGTGATGCCGGAATTGCCGGAAGTAGAGACAGTCTGCCGCGGGTTGAGACCGAAACTCGAAGGCCGGGTGCTGACGCGTGTGATCCAGCGCCGCCCGGATCTTCGCTTTCCGCTGCCGACTGATTTCGCGGACCGGCTCGTCGAACGTCGCATAGTGAACGTACAACGTCGGGCCAAATTCATCCTTGTCCACCTGGATGACGCATCATCACTCATCATTCACCTTGGCATGACCGGTCGGCTGCTCATACACGATTCCGAGCCACCGCCTCCGGGCCGGCATGACCACATTGATTTGGTGACGGATGACGGAGCGACGGTGCGCTTTAATGATGTACGGCGGTTCGGATTCATGGACTTGATCAACGACGATGAGTTTTCGCGGCATCCGATGTTCGCCAAACTCGGACCGGAGCCGTTGAGCAACAACTTCAACGCCGAGATTCTTGGTGCATCGCTAGCCGGGCGACGGACGCCGATCAAGTCAGCGCTTCTAGACCAGCATGTCGTGGCCGGTCTGGGAAACATCTACGCCTGCGAAGCCCTGTTCCGGGCAGGTATCTCGCCCAAACGCAATGCCCGGACGGTACCGGGGAGGCGCGCAGAGCGGCTTGTCGTGGCAATTCGCGACGTCCTTAACGACGCCATCGCTGCCGGCGGTTCCAGCCTGCGGGACTATGTGCAGGCTTCAGGAGAGTTGGGGTACTTTCAGCATGATTTCAGCGCCTATGACCGGGAGGGCAAACTCTGTGTAAAACCTGGCTGCGACGGGTCGATACGGCGCATCGCACAAGCCGGTCGTTCCACCTTCTACTGTCCAAGGCATCAAAGATAATGCGACGCACATCCAAACCCCGAAAAACCCCTATTTGGGCCACTGCGCTGGCGCTCCTGTTGCTTCTGCTAACCGCTGGTGGACACGTGCATCGCCTCCAAGCGCAGACATTCCTCGCTGGTTTCGAGGACGTGCCGGTGATGCCGGACCTGATTGTCGTCGAAGGTGCCGGAATAGACTTCGATGCGCCGTCCGGCCGAATTGCCGAAGCTTACGCAACTGGGAATCTTACACCAAAGGCGGTTCTCAATTTCTACCGGGCAACACTGCGGCAGCTCGGCTGGCAAGAGGTTGCCAGTGCGACGTTCGAGCGGGAGGGCGAAACATTGCGGCTCGACTTCGAGGACTCCGATGGCGAACTCACGGTACGGTTCCGACTATCACCAGTCGGGACGAACGCCGAGTAGACAGGTGCGGTTCAAGCCAACCAGGCCGGCCTGGCGAGTGTCGTCCCGGTCACGGCATTCTGTGCCGCGGCTGCAGCCGATACGGAGCTTGGTCAATATGGCATGAGCCGCTCATTGATGACCGCGATGGCGATGTGTATCCACGTTATGTGACACGTATTTCACGCCACGAGCGCAGCTAGAATTCAGAGTACAGGCATAATTATATCTCGCGAAAACCACACGGCCGAACTTGAAACTCGATTGGCGCAGAAACCGCGGTGAGAGCTCATCTCGGGCTACCCCTAGGCTTGACTGGAGACCCCTGCGTCGATATAACGCGCGGCTTCCAATTTCTGCGCGCAGACGAAATCAGAATCGATGGCAAATCACAAATCGGCCAAGAAGCGAATTCGCACCAACAGTCGCCGCGCGTTGGTTAACCGAACTCGCGTGAGCCGGATTCGCACATATGTGAAGAAGGTGGAGACGGCCATTGCCGGCGGTGATAAAGCCGCCGCGGAGGCCGCTTTTCGCGAAGCGATGCCGGAACTGCACCGCGGCGTGAGCAAAGGTGTGCTCTACCGCAACAACGCAGATCGCAAGATCTCTCAACTCGCAGCGCGTATCAAGGCGCTGTAGCTCCAAGAGCCGTTCAATGGTCGGCGCGCGGCGGGTGCCGCGTGACAGGCATCTGTTTTTCGCCGCAAATCGGCCTGCGAGTTTTGTTTGGACCCGCCGTTCGGACACTCAGCTGAATTTTTTTCGATGTTCCCTTTTCAGTCTCGTTGCATGAGCTCGTGCGCCTCGCTACAGTATGAATCAAGCGGTCGTCTGGGAGGCGTGAAGAGAATCCGCGGCACAGACTCGATAAAGTAATTCGCACAATTGTTGGCGGGGAGTTTAAAGCAGGAGCAAATACAAGTAGTTAGGTTCCTGTCTTAATCTTTGCCATTCAAAGTAATTGGTTGAGCACCGGCAAGTGAGCACTTGTCCGTGAACGGGGAAGGTGTTTGTTTTTGACCTCAAATCCCAAGTTTCTCAACATACTGCAGGCGAACTCTAGGCCATGAATAGACCTCGTCACGAGACACTTCAGGTCGCGGTGGGATACAGCCAGACGCCGGCACGCACTCCGTTCAAACTGCCGACCACATTGGCCAAAGCAAACTCACACAACCGTTCCGGCAGACCTGCACTGGCTGGAGCACAAATCCAAGTAGCGGCGAACGATGAGCGATAAACTGACAGCACAATGGGCACGCGTCCGCGCAAGATTGCGCGCCGAAATTGGCGAGGCAACTTTCCGGAGTCTGCTCAAGCCTCTAACCCTTGAAGACATGAAGGATGGAGACGTCCTCCTTTCCGTACCGACACGGTTCATGCGCGATTGGGTCGAAACTCAATATGGCGAGCATCTGCTCGCATTGTGGTCGAATGAGAATCCTGAGGTGACCGGTGTCAACATTGCGATTGCCGGCGCATCGGATGCAAACATGATTGCCGCGAAGGCGGGACGCGCCAGCGAGAGCAGCCCTCGGATCGGGCCGGAGGTGGGACGGACCGGCGGCAATGGCGATGGCATCAGCGCGCCCCTGGACCCGCGCTTCACATTTCGCAATTTTATCGTCGGCAAGCCAAACGAACTGGCATTTGCCGCCGCTCGGCGAGTAGCCGATGCCGTAAGCGCGCCCTTCAATCCGCTGTTCCTTTATGGAGGCGTTGGACTCGGCAAGACCCATCTGATGCACGCAATCGCCTGGCATATTCGATCAAAATCGCCCGAGCGCAGCATCATCTACATGTCGGCCGAGAAGTTCATGTATCAGTTTATTCGGGCACTCCGATACAAAGATACGATGGCTTTCAAGGAGCAGTTTCGATCGGTCGATATCCTGATGATCGACGATGTCCAGTTCATCAGCGGGAAAGACAATACGCAGGAAGAGTTCTTTCACACATTCAACGCTCTCGTGGACCAGAACCGGCAGGTCGTGATTTCAGCTGACAAGTCTCCCACGGATCTGGAGGGAATCGAGGAGCGAATGAAGTCGAGGCTTGGCTGGGGTCTGGTCGCAGACATTCATCCGACCACCTACGAATTACGCCTCGGTATCCTGCAGTCCAAGGCAGAACAACTTTCGGCGGATATGCCGCAGAAGGTCTTGGAGTATCTCGCACATAAAATCACGTCGAATGTGCGCGAACTCGAAGGTGCGCTTAACCGTATTGTCGCCTATGCGAACCTTGTCGGACGCGCCGTCACGCTTGAGAGTACGCAGGAAGTATTGCACGACCTGCTACGCGCAAACGATCGACGGGTTACGATCGAGGAGATTCAAAAGCGCGTCGCCGAACACTACAACGTACGCCTATCGGAAATGCACTCTGCCCGGCGCGCCCGCGCCGTCGCGCGGCCACGGCAGGTGGCCATGTATCTCGCCAAACAGCTCACGTCGCGCTCTTTGCCGGAAATCGGTCGGAAGTTTGGTGGCCGTGACCACACGACGGTCATGCACGCGGTACGCAAGATCGACGAACTCCGGTCAGGCGACAACGAATTCGCCGAGGACGTCGAGCTGCTGCGGCGTATGCTCGAGGGATAACGACCGTTAATTGCAGAGATGGGCCCCGCCACAATGCCGGCGCCGACCCCAAAACTCGCTTTAGCATGGTTCGCTGCCTGCCGGATGGCGCTCCTGCGCCGATACGCCAAGGCAACAGGACGCTACCAAGATCCCTACGCGGTTGCGTTCGATGACCTCAATCTGAGTCCCAGTCGCGCCCATCTGGCGGAGATAGAGGACGTTCAACCAGCGCTCGCTTGGCGCAACGCAGAGATCGCCGACCCAAGAGACTGGCAGCACGCCGCCCGAACCAAGCTTGCCGGGCTCCTGGGCTTTCGCCACGACCGGCAAGCCCTGCTGATGAGCCATCATGCGGAATTCTCGCTGTCTCACGGAGCGCTGCGCCGACGCATCTACCTGCAGACCGGTTCACATCAGGACCTGCCAGTCAATCT
>CAZCVU010000177.1:0-5811 GCA_964501745.1 uncultured Flavobacteriales bacterium
CTGCGACTTCAGTATTCACCGTCGCTGTTTCTGCATCTTCCTCGATCTTCGGCAACGATGGCGCCGGCGGGGCTTGAACAACGGCCCCCTCCGTTTCGCTCTTCATCTCGTCTTCCGCAAGTTGCGTCGCAGTCGTCCGCAAACCCTCGCGGAGAACTAAAGTCGGTGAAGGTGCAGGCTGATCGGCGCTGCTATCACCCATCAACGTTGCAATCCGGCTCTGAATTGCAGGGACAATGCTGCCAAGGGTGCCGCCTTGCGTAGACACATATATCCACGAGCTATAGACCAGAACGACGAGGAAGACGGCAATCAATAGAACCGCCCCGCCCGGCACCTTAGCCTCGACTATTGGTGCCGGAAAAACCAGTTGTGGCTTTTCGCTCAGAACATCCGTTTCGCGCCGGAAGCGCAAGATGACTTCGGCGCCGTCCAACCCAAGATGCTCGGCATAGGCACGCACAAATCCGACCGCATATGTTGACCCGGGCAATTCCTCAAAGCGATCTTCCTCGATCGCCTCCAAATAGGGATAGCGAATACGCAGCACCTCGGCGACGTTACGGAGGTCGAAGCCGAGCGCCTCGCGGGTGGCGCGCAACAACCCGCCGGTCGTCGTCGGACCTGTCGCATCGCGCGCGATTTGCACGACATCGGACTCCGTTCCGTCGGTTGCGGCGGCCTGCCGAATCTTCCACATCTGTCTCGCCATCACGCGGGCCCACCAACCAATAATTCACCCAGCGCCGGCGTCCATCGCTCCAACGGTGGACACAGCGCACGTACAGCGCGAAGTTTCGTTCGCCTGTAAACCTCCGAGAGCAAGCATATTGAACGGTTGGCTCAGAATGCCATAGCACCGTCCAAGACTCAACAACGAGCGATTTTGCCGGAAATCGGGACGCCGACCTCGCTGTTCAGCGCCAATTATCACATGCTACGCAGACTGGAACGGCGCGGCGCCCAGCGCATCGAACGGTAGGTCAGGCATCGTCCAGTTTATAGGCGGCGTGCAGGGCGCGCACTGCCAGTTCCAAATACTTCTCATCGATCAGGATGCTGATCTTGATCTCGGAAGTCGAAATCAGCTGAATATTTATGCCCTCGTCCGCCAGGGTCTGAAACATCGCTTTCGCGACACCCGCGTGGGCACGCATGCCGACGCCAATCACCGAGACTTTGACGACGTTCGGATCAGGCAACACCGCGTCATAGGTCACGGTGTCGCGGATATCGTCGAGCATTTTGAGCGTTCGCGCCATGTCTGCCCGGCCAACAGTAAACGTGATATCGGTCTTACTTCCGTCAGCCGAGATATTCTGGACAATCATGTCGACGTTGATGCCAGCGTCCGCCAAAGGCCCGAATAGGGCCGCAGCTACGCCAGGCCGATCATCGACCTGAAGCAACGTGATCTTTGCCTCGTCGCGACTATATGCAATTCCGCTGACTACTCGCTGTTCCACGATCTCGTCCTCTTCCACGACTAAAGTGCCGGATGCTTCACTGAAAGTCGATAATACCTGCAGCCTAACGCCGCCGCGCATTGCCAACACGACCGATCGTGTTTGCAACACCCTGGCGCCGAGTGACGCCATCTCGAGCATCTCTTCATAGGTGATCTTCTCGAGCTTTCGGGCACTTGCAACGATGCGCGGATCGGTCGTGTATACACCCTCAACATCGGTAAAGATGTCACACCGGTCGGCGCCCAATGCAGACGCCAATGAGACTGCACTGGTATCGGACCCGCCACGACCGATCGTCGTGATCCGGTGTTCCGGCGAGACACCCTGAAACCCTGCCAGCACCGGCACCTGGCCTTCGTCGAACCGGCGGACGATTTCATCCGTCGAGATCTCCATGATTGTCGCATTGCCATGGACGTCGTCGGTAGTAACCGGCAACTGCCATCCGAGCCACGACCTGGCTGGCACCCCGATCTCATTGAGAGCGAGCGCCATCAGAGCACTGGTAATTTGCTCCCCGGCGGACACTACGACGTCATACTCGCGCGTGTCGTGCAATTGGCTGGTCTGCCGCACATACTCAATCAGTTGATTGGTGACACCAGACATCGCCGAAACCACAACCGCGACTTCGTTGCCGCGCTCGGCTTCGGCCTTTACCCTTTGAGCAGCCTTGCCGATCAGCTCAACATCGGCCACGGATGTGCCGCCGAACTTTTGCACGATACGCGCCATCGGTTCGAATTCTCGCCTTGTCCAGAGTCCGGAGTAGATTCACCGTGGAGGTTGCCCAGCGACGGTGGCGTATCCATACTCTCAAAGTCAATCGGGCTGCAAGTGGGCGGTCGGGCAAAGGGTCAGGGATCGTATATGGGCAAGACTACGACGCCGAGGAAGACCGCCCAAGAGCGAGCGGATACGGTCGATCGAGACGAGCTGAAGAAATTCGCCGCGCTCGCCGACGAATGGTGGGATCCGCAGGGCAAGTTCAGGGCGCTACACCGGTTGAATCCGGCCCGCCTCACTTTCATACGTGATGAGGCCTGCGCACACTTCGAGCGCGCGGCGGATGCCGATCGCACCCTCGCTGGCCTTTCTGTCCTCGATATTGGTTGCGGCGGCGGATTGATCGCCGAGCCATTGACGCGACTCGGCGCAAATGTCACGGCAATCGATGCCAGCACCGAGGCGATTCAGGTGGCAAATCGCCACGCGACCCAGATGGGTCTCGATATCAGCTATCGCCGCGCCAGCGTCGACCATCTTGTCGAGGAGGGGAACTGCTTCGACATCGTGCTAAATCTTGAGGTCGTCGAACACGTCGCCGACGCAGGTGAATTCCTGCAGTCTTCGGCACGGCTTGTTGGATCAGGCGGTATGTTGGTGGCGGCAACCCTAAATCGCACCTTGAAGGCTTACGCGTTGGCCATAATCGGCGCTGAATATCTTCTTGGCTGGTTGCCGCGTGGAACCCACGATTGGCGTCGCTTCATCCGTCCATCGGAACTCGCGAGCATCCTGCGCGGCGCCGGACTAACTCTTGAGAAGCTCGCCGGCATTACCTATAGCCCGATCACCGACCGCTGGAGCATTTCATCCGACGACCTCGATGTGAACTATATGGCGCTTGCATTTCGCGATGGGTAGACGCCGATGCCAAGATCGGCTTTGGCCCGCATTCGGCCAAGAATGCACATGTCTGTGATAATCGCAGTAGCTAGCTAATAGAAAATCGAGGGTTTGCTAACTGTCCGACCGCGGATACCAAGGGATCTGGGCGAACGCGACGCCTTCCTCGCGCAATTCATCCTCTTCTGAAGCCGTCGCTTCGCCGTAGATATTGGCGCTGTCGGTTTCACCATAGTGAATCTTGCGAGCCTCTTCGGCGAACTTGTCGCCGACGTAACTGCAGGTCGCCTCGACCTCGCTGCGCAGTTCTTGAAGCGCCTCTCGCCCTTGTTTTATGGCTTCGACATCGATGTCGTTCTCAGCCCCGCCACGAGAACTGCCGGTAGCCAAATTCGGCGCCATCGGCGCTTTAACAACCTTGGCATCGCCGCAATGAGGACAAACCACGCCGCCTGACGACGCTTGCTTCTCATAAGTGTCGCTGCAGTTGAACCACGCCTCGAACACGTGATCATTCGCACATCGGAGACTAAAGACGATCATGGTCACATATTTAGCAAAAAATCCGCGACTTGCAAGAAGTCGCACATTTCATGCCACGCCGCAGGATCGCAGGCACTTGGATTACCGCCGGTCGCCAGCCGCAAGCAGTTTGTCGAGCTTCCCTTCCCGATCCAAGGCGTACAGCTCTTCACAGCCGCCGACATGCCTGCCATCGATGAAGATCTGTGGAACGCTTGTGTGGCCGCCGGCGCGCGACATCATCTCACCTCTACGTGACGGGTGAAACAACACGTCAAACTCTGTAAATTCGGCCTGCTTAGTCTTCAGTAGCCGCTTCGCGCTGTAACAGAAACCGCACAGCATGCTGGAGTATATCTCGACATGCGCCATCGATTTGGGGAGCCACCAGGCATCCTAAGAGGTGATTGATCGACGCGAATATACCGCCCGAATTGTCTTTAGCCCGCATCGTTCAAGAAATCTTGTTCGACTAGTTGGTATCGCGCACAACACGTGCCAGCGTGATGACATCCACGCTGGCAGCGCCCGCCTCCAGCAGCGTTTTCGCACACTCCTCGACTGTCGCACCGGTCGTCATCACGTCGTCCACGAGAAGCAGGTTCGCGCCAACGAGGCGATTGCGCCAGCGTGGACGGACGGTGAATGCGCCCCGCACGTTGCGCGTACGCTGGACCGGAGACAGATCCGCTTGGGTGCGTGTGTTCCGCGTCCGTACTAGAAGATCCACCGCTACGGCAACGTCAGACTCGCGCCCGATTGCCCGAGCGAGCAGAGCGGATTGGTTGAAGCGTCGAGTGAACAAGCGGAAGCGATGAAGCGGCACCGGAAGCACCAGGTCGGCCTGCTCGAGCAGCTCCTTGCCGGCCCTCGCAAGCCACTGCCCGAAAGCCGGCGCGGCGTCGGTACGATCGCCGTACTTGAACCGCAGGATCAGCGCGCGACTGACATCACCGTAGCGAAAGACCGCCCTTGCACGTGCGAACGACGGTTTCTGACGCGCGCATGCGCTGCAAAAGCTAGCTGGCGCAACTTCGAACTCAAACGGACGTCCGCAACAAGCGCAATGAGGGGGCGTCAGGAAATCGACCTTCGACCAACATTCGGAGCAAAGCGCACCGGCACTGTCCGTCTCGACGCCACAGGCCAGACAACGGGGTGGTAATACAGCGTCTAGTATGGACCGAATTGGTGCCCTTAACCGGGCGAAAGAAGCATCAAGCAGCAAAATGCGGCAGGCTCAAAGTGCCATCGCGCTCGATCTGATTGACCAATTCAATCTCCCAGTCGAGGTACATATTCATGGCCTCTTCGATACCTTTCTCGCGATCGTAGGGGCGTTCATAGACATCGTCCACAGGACCAACAGCAAACTCGATGCCGGTTGTTTGCGGCAGACCAGCATCGAGCCAGGCCGGGTTTCCACCCTTAAGATAGGCGATCGGGGTACTGGTCATCTGTACCATCTCAGAGGCAGCAAGCCGTGCCAGACCTTCGTCAGGTGCGGTCGCCACATAGACCTCCGCCGGCGGCAGAAAACCGATCAGCTGATGGATCCGCGATCTCGCGGTCCAGCGTGCCGTCGGAATATGCCCCGCCCGATAGGCCAGACTGTCGGCAAAGTCGACGACAACGGCCTTACCATCGCTGAGCTGCTGATTCAATTCGGCGGGCTCGAACCCAGATATCTTCGTGGCATCGAACTCTGGCAGCGACGGCACATGGGAACCCGTTTGCAATTCCACGCCGTCGAGTCCGCCTTCCAACATAACCGCATCCACAAAACCGAGCTGAACAAGCCAGCTGGCCGTCATGGTTGCACGTACGCCGTTGTCGTCCACCAGGACGATGCGGGCGTGACGGGTTGCAAGATACCGATCGGTCGCCTGTACGAGTTGACCGCCCGGGGCAGAACGCGAACCCGGCAAATGGCCGGCCTCGTATTCCTGCGGCAGCCGCACGTCGAGTAGGTAGAGCGTTCGACTGTCCGACTCGGCACGCCAGCTGGCGAGCATCTTGTGGTCGATCGAGCGCACGCCGAACCGTTCACCCACACGCGCTGCGGCCTCCTGCGCCCAGTCCAGTGCCGGCGCCGATACTTCGCCGGCCACCCGATCTGAGCCGTGATCAAGTTCAAATCCAGCGAGATGCCAGCCCATCGTCCCATTCTTCAGAGCAACTACCGGGTTTT
>CAZCVU010000178.1:0-5780 GCA_964501745.1 uncultured Flavobacteriales bacterium
GCAACGTGGGGCGAGGTGGCGGGCGTCTATATCAGTTCAGAGCGGCGTATCAACATTTGCCAGAAGGCGGCGGAGCCGCCGAACGGATGCCTGCCGGACATGGACATGGTGATCGACAAGGCGAAAGGAATTGGCACGCTTCTCGGGCTCGACATGGAGAAGGTCCTGCCCTACCAGCGCAAGGAGGACGGTTTCTATGATTCGCAAGAGATCTTCCGTGATGTCATACGGGCCTCGGAAGGCACCGACACCGACCTGACCGGCATCCTGGAGGTCGAAAAGCTGGATAAAATAACGCCCTACGAGCAGTTAGCCGAGCTACGCGGCATCCAGTGGCCGGCACCAAGTTACGAAGCCGCGCAAAACGGCGGCATCAAACGCCGTTTTATGCTGCAAGAGGGCACCTGGGAGAACAAACCCTACGGCTACTTCCGCACCAAGGACGGCAAGGTACATATAAAACTGGTGCACCAAGACTATTCCGACCGTGAAACATTGACCAAGGAACTGATGAGGTTTGGTGCGGAGGAGGGACTCTACACCATCGACCACATGGACCTCATTACCAAGGCGCGGGACCTTGGCCTGACGCCCGACATACCCGATGAGGAACATCGCGGCAAGCGCTGGCAGGACGTCCCCAGGGACATGTACCCCTATTGGTTCGGACTCGGCGTAGTCTACGAGCATTTTCACACGGCGAAGTCCAACCGCAGCCCGACGACGCGCCGACTGGTGCCGGAGATGTATGTGGAAATGCACGCCGACGACGCCACGGACCTAGGCATCAAAGATGGTGACAAGGTGCGCGTCGTGACAAGGCGCGGTTCCTTGGAGGCGCGGGCCCAGGTCGGCACTAACTCGCTGGTCAAACCGGCCCGCAACAACGTGCCGCGAGGCTACATGTTCGGCCCGTGGAACCTGTCCGTGGCCGACAGCGCGGACCCGAAGAAGAACAAGTGGCTGGCCAACGGCACAACCAGCCGGGTCTGGGATCCCGTTTCCGGGCAGGTCGACTTCAAGAAGAGCGCCTGCAGGATTGAGAAGATCTAATAGGGAACTAGGCATCGGGTGGGGTCAATCCCGCCCGGTGCGTAGACTTGGTGACAATCGCATGGAACGCAGAGGTTTTCTCATGGCGTTGGCGGCTGGCGCCGTGGCAGCGGTTGTTCCCGGTGCCGGACGGGCGGCGCGCAACCGGCCGAGCCTGCGCTATCTGCGTCCGCCGGGAGCGCTGGCAGAATCGGATTTCTTGAATCGCTGCATCCATTGTGGCCAATGCGGCGAAGCCTGCCCCAATCGCTGCATCAAGTATTTCAGTTTGAAAAACGGCCTCGACTCAATCGATACGCCCTACATCGTCCCTCGCGAGAAGGCCTGCATTCTGTGCATGAAGTGCGGCGACGTCTGTCCGACTGGAGCCATCCAGCCCATCGCACGCCAGCTCGAGACCATTCTTGACGGCGTCAAGATGGGGCACGCCCGCGTCGACGAGAGCCTCTGCCTGTCCTTCCAGGGCAAGACCTGTGGCGTTTGCTACCGCGCCTGTCCGCTGCCCGATGTTGCGATCACCGTTGGGATGTTGGAACAACCCCACGTTACGGATAAATGCGTCGGCTGCGGTATCTGCGAGCGTTCCTGCATTCAGATGCCACAGGCAATCCGCATCATTCCTAACCGTGGTTAGATGGCGGGCAGAGAAGAAGTATGAGCGCCGAGCATCACAAGCCGTTCTTTCTTTGGCGCCATTTGAACAAATTGCGCTGGCTGACATTGTGCGTTGTCTTCGCGATGCTCGTGCTGCTTCCCTTCTTGCACGTCTACCAGACCTATGTGGCAGCCCATGCCTATGACCTGCTGTCGCCATCCGAGACTCGCCTCTACGATATAATGGAGGCACTGACAGCGCCGTTCACCAACGATCCGGCCGAGGATTTGGACGCGGTTAAGGGCAACACCTGGTCGGGGACCCTCTGGGGCCTGAAGCTGTCCGACCCGCTGGCGGCGCTTGGTCAGTCGGCGGCGGGCCTCACGCTTTACTGGCCGTTCTGGCTCACCGCGCTGATTCCCATTGGCTTGACCATAATCTTCGGGCGTTTCTTTTGCGGCTGGATTTGTCCGGCGACGTTTCTCTACGAACTCAATACCAATTTTGCTTCCTGGCTGCGCTGGTCCGGTTTGCGAGTCGGCAATCGCCACTTCGACAAACGCATCAAATACGGCGTACTGGCGCTAGGGTTGATCGGCTCGGCGGTCAGCGGCTCGATATTGGTTGCGGCGATCTATCCTCCCGCCATCGTCGGCCGTGAGATTTACTATGGAATCGCATTGGGCGGTTTCGGCGCCGGCACCGTCTTCTTCCTTGGAACTCTGCTGTTCGATCTGCTAGTGGCGCGGCGTGGTTTCTGCCGCTATCTCTGTCCCGGTGGCGCGCTGTACTCGCTGCTCGGACGATATCGGATCTTGCGTATCCGCAGAATCGTCGAGACCTGTAACGACTGCGCCAAATGCAATGTCGTCTGCGAATTCGATCTCGATCCGCTGCGCGATGGTTTCGGCCAGGAGTGCAACAACTGTACAGCCTGCATCGCCATCTGCCCGACCGACGCCATGACCTTCGTCCTCCGGCCCACTGATTTTCCGATTCAGGGACCGGGCCACCTCGGCCGACAACACCATCGCGAGATGGAGGAAAAGGGTGAGCAGGCGGCCTGATGGAACGCAGGGGATTACTGAAAAACCTAGTCGCCGGCGCCGTAATCCTGGCGGCCGGCGCCACGCCCTATGCCGTCTCGCCATTGCTCGCTCCAAGAAGCGTAGCCCCAAGGCGCGACTATTTGCGCCCGCCCGGTGCGCTTAAGCAGGATGTGGCCTTCGTGGCAGCCTGCATTGGCTGCGGCCTGTGCGGAGAGGTCTGCCCGCCACGTTGCATCCGCTTCCACGCCCGTGACGGTGGTGGCAAGATCAATACGCCATACATCGATGCGGCGGAAAAGGCCTGCATCCTGTGTGATAAATGCATGGAGGCATGCCCGACCGAAGCGCTTACCATCACCCGCCGCGAAGAGATCGATATGGGCATCGCCCAGATCGATCAAACGGCTTGCTATCCGTGGGTCGATCGCGGCATCTGTGGGGCCTGTGTCAGCGTCTGTCCAATGGGGAAGGAAGCTATTGGCTTCGCGTTGTGGAATCAGTATCGACCCTTTATCAAGCAGGGCTGCGTCGGTTGTGGCCTGTGCGTCGAAGTCTGCCCGCATCCGAGCCTGCCGATCTGGATTGTCGAACGCTCACAAGGAATCGTCGTCAAACACAGTGTCTGAGCAATGCTAAGATATTTGTTGAACATGCCGCTGGGGTTTCTAGCGATAGGATTCTGGCTGTTACCGTTTGATTTCGCCGACGCCCATCACGTGCTGGGACGGCCGACCTATAGCCTCAACGAGGACTCAAACACGCCACCCAGCATACAGGCGGAGGTTCAGATCGGCGACTATATGGTGACCTACATGGTGTTCCCGGCCTTTCCACGGCCGGAACAGCCGGGCAGGCTCAACTTTTACGCCTCCCGCATCGATGATGGAGCACCCTACCAGGGCAAGGTCACCTTCCGTGTACGTGACGATTCCTGGTTGTCATGGTTGGGGATAAGCAGCAAGAGCGAAAAGCTTGGCGCTCAACTGCCGGACGACAACGTCTTCCGTCAGGGCTATGTGTTCCACGAGGCTGGGGACTACATCATTTCCGCCGAGTTCCAGGTGGACGAAGTACCCTACGTGATCGATTTCCCCTTACGGATCGGCGAACCACCACTTGTGGGGCCGATCGGAATTCTCGTCGGAGTGCTCATGGTCACGCTGGTCGGCGTCAGCGTAATGCAGCGCCGGCGCTCGATGACCGGTAAGATTCGTGGCGCCAACGAGCCCAAGGCGTCTGGTTGAGGCCGTTTTGAAGCGCCGGGACTTCTTTAAACATGGGGCGCAAAAAGCCGCGGGCATCGTCCTTGAGATAGCCGGTGAGAATGCTGCGACGCGGGCCAAGAATTGGCTTCGCCCTCCGTTTGCCATTGGGGAGCTGGATTTCCTGCTTGGCTGCACCCGCTGCGACAAATGCATCGAGGCTTGTTCCTACGAGGTCTTGTTCAAGCTGCCGGCAAGTTATGGCCGTCAGGTCGCCGGCACTCCAGCCATGAACCTGCTTGTCCGGGGCTGTCAAATGTGCACGGATTGGCCATGTGTAATGGCATGCAAACCTGAAGTCCTGAAGCTGCCGGAACAAGACGCGGAACTGCCTCCCGCAACAGCGAGATTGGCCCGCGTCAAGATTGATCCGAAGACCTGCCTACCCTATCTGGGACCGGAATGCGGCGCTTGCGAATCCGCCTGCCCGGTTCCGGGTGCGCTGGAATGGCAGGATGGGCTCAAACCCATCGTCAACGACGACCTTTGCACCGGCTGCGCACTCTGCCGGGAAGCCTGCATCGTCGAACCCAAGGCGATCGACGTTTCCGCACTGATCCCGGACGATGGGGAGACAGCGGAGGCGGTATGACGCAACAGCGTCGCTTCCTGCGGACCTTGCAACTGTCAGCCTTGGCCGTCCTGTGGCTCGGACTCTTGATAGAAAACCCGGCCCAGGCCGGGCGCCTGTCCGATGCGACCAGTCCCTATCTCTTGCTGCATGCCGACGACGCCATCGACTGGCATTCCTGGACAGACGATACGCTGGCGCGGGCGCACCGGGAGAATAAGCCAATCTTCCTGTCCATCGGTTACGCATCTTGCTATTGGTGTCACGTCCTGTCACGGACCACCTTCAAGGACGAAGGTGTGATCGCCACCCTCAACCAGCATTTCGTCAGCGTTCTGGTTGACCGGGAGGAGCGACCCGACCTGGACAATCATTTTATGGAAATCATGCTGGCGATGGCAGGACGCAGCGGATACCCAGCCAATTTTTTCCTGACACCGGATCTGGTTCCCCTATTCGCCGCCGGTTATCTGGCACCGAAGCCGAAATACGGAGAACCAGGTTTCATGGAGGTTGTGCAATCGCTGGCGAAGGAATGGACTGGAAACCGCGCCAGCATCCTGAAAAATGCGGAAATCATCCGCAGCCAGCTCCGCGAGCTCAGCGAAGGAGTTCCGGGCGGTGTCGCCAGCGGCAGTAAGGACCCCCGCGACTACGCCACGCGATCGTGGTCCGCGGCATTCGACAAGCTGTATGGCGGCTTTGGGAGCGAACCCAAGTTCCTCCGACCCAATGTCTTGTCCTTCCTCCTGCATCAGGGAGTCCGGCTCCGCGATGACGCCTTGCTGGAAAACGTGTTCAGAACCCTGGACCAGATGGCGTCGGGCGGCGTTCGCGACCAGCTGGGCGGCGCCTTCCACCGCTACGCGGTAGACCGCTTCTGGCAAGTCCCCCATTTCGAGATCATGCTCAATGAAAACGCCCTGTTGGCCCGCCTGTATCTGGAGGCTTACCAGGCATCCGGCGAAGCCCAATATGCCACTGTTGCGCGGGAAATCCTGAACGACCTGGTCGACCGTTTCCGGCTTCCTGGCGGTGGCTTCGCCGCAGCTCTTGACGCTGAATCCAGAGGCATAGAAGGGCTTTTCTACACATGGACGACCGACGAATTGCGATCGGCTCTAGGCGCCGACGCATCGGACCGTTTCATCGCGGCCTATGTCGATCAATCGCGCGGGTTGGTGAAGGGGCGAAGCGTGCTGAGGGTGCTCGGCGGTCCAAATGCGCTGCCCGAAGCACAAGAAGTACTA
>CAZCVU010000179.1:0-668 GCA_964501745.1 uncultured Flavobacteriales bacterium
CAATTTGAACAGTTTCATTGAATAACCTCCCTAAAGCTCAACGTACGCGTCGTTGTTTGGTTTCCTAGCCAATGCCCAGCGAACTCAAAAACGACGAGACGGGCCGGGCGAACTCGGCTTGCAAGAAGCGTTACTAGTTGCTGATGCGTGCAGACTCTCCCCTTTTCGAGTAGCCTCACTGAAACGGTAGGATCAAACGATTGGCGTGTCAAACGCCGCACTCCCTAAGCCGGAGCCTGAACATCGCCAGCAACCTTATTACCCGTGCCGATTGTTGGAATACACGCGCACTGCTAACCTCTTGTGACACTCAAATGAAGAACATTTCGGGCTGGAGCGAGCGATGACGAGATGGAACATTTCTGAACAGGCGGCGGCGCTCCACGAGGACGCTATCTTGTGCGACACGAGCAAGAGCTGGGTCGGGCACGAGGATCCCGTGGGTCGTGTGGAAACACTGGCGGACTGCGTTGCAAACGGATTCAATTATGTGGCCTTGACGCTCGCCCATGATTGGGAAGGTCTTGATAAAACGATACACACGTTGGCCAACGAACGCGCCTTCGTGCTGGCCAATCCCGAAAAGTACCGTCTTGTCGAAACCGTCGACGATATCCTGGCCGCGAAAAAAGACGGCCAGCTCGCGATCGGCTTTGGTTTCCAGGGGA
>CAZCVU010000179.1:678-5713 GCA_964501745.1 uncultured Flavobacteriales bacterium
CCGCGATACTTGAAAACGACCTCGACATGATCGGCGTTTATCAGAAGCTCGGCGTCAACACTATGATGATGGCCTACAACCTTAAAAACCAGGTCGGAGACGGCTGCATGGAACTGACCGATGGCGGGCTGACGCATTTCGGCGTGCAGGTGGTCGAAGAGCTGAACCGGGTCGGCGTCATTGCCGATGGAACTCACACCGGCTTTCGGACAACGATGGACATGATCGAGGTTTCGCGCGAGCCGGTCGTGTTTTCACATTCCAACGCCTGGAACGTCTGGAACCATCCGCGCAATATCAAAGATGAGCAGATCAAAGGCTGTGCCAAGACCGGCGGTGTGGTCTGCGTCATGGGCGTTGGCACCTTCGTCGGCGACAATGACGATACGGCAGAGGGCCTGCTGAAACACATCGACTATATTGCCGAACTCGTAGGGCCGGAACATGTCGGTATCGGCCTGGACTGCGTCTTCGATTGGGCAAACAAGAAGGAAGGAGCCTCGGGAAGCTGGAACCCGAAGGAAGCGCATAAGGAGGCCACCGAGAAAGCCTCCGGCGGGCGCTCCAGCCACGACTGGCTCGACATCAAATTCGTCCAACCGGCGCGGCTGCCCGAGGTCACGGAAGGCATGCTCAAACGCGGCTATAGCGAAAAGGAGATTCGTGGCGTCTTAGGTGAGAATTGGATGCGGGTTGCACGCCAAGTTTGGAAATAACACCGTCGCAAGCATCCCCGCGGCTCCGTGAAGGAAACCGTAGCTGCGACAACGGCCATCGCTCCCACCAGTAGAGGCTGCAATTGACTGGCATCGTGGTGGCCGAGGGCGCTAACTTATACACACTGAATTGAATCATGCGAGATTGACAGGGAGGATCTCATGACCAAATCGAAGATTTCCGAGGAAGCGGCGGCGCTGCATAGCGATGCTATCGTCTGGGATATGCTGATCCCCTTGGCGGGTCATGACACGCCCCCAATAATGGCGGCGATGCTGCAGTCCATGGTTGATGGCGGCTATACCTACGTCTCGTTCACCGTTGCCACCGACTGGCACAACCTCAACGAGACGGTTCACGCGCTCGGCCGCTATCGTTCCTACTTTCTCGCCGAACCTGAGAAGTACATTCTCATAGAGACCGTCGACGACGTCATGCGTGCGAAAAAGGAAGGCAAGCTCGGTATCAGCTTCCATTTTCAAGGCACCAATCCGGTCGACGGCGACTTGCAGATGGTCGAGACCTACTACAGGCTCGGCATCCGACACATGCTGATGGCCTACAACATGAAGAACATCGTCGGCGACGGTTGCATGGAGCGCACCGACGATGGCTTGAGCCGGTTCGGCGTGGCACTGATCGAGGAGATGAACCGCGTCGGCATGATCGTCGACGGCACCCACACCGGCTACCGCACCACAATGGACATGTTCGAGGTCTCGAAGGATCCGGTCATCTTTTCGCATTCGAACCCGGCTGGAATGTGGGATATCCCGCGCAGCATCAAGGATGACCAGATCAAGGCCTGCGCCAAGTCGGGCGGCGTCATCTCCTTGAACGGCGTCGGCACATTTCTCGGCGACAACGACGCCTCGACGGAGATGTTTCTCAATCATATCGACTATGTAGCGAAGCTGGTAGGAGCGGAACATGTCGGCATCGGTACCGACTGGCTGCATCCGAAGGAACGCCGGGCAAATCCACCCTCGGCGGCACACAACCCGATGAAGGTCCACCAGGACGCCCACTTCAAGGCGTCGGGCGGCAAGTCGCGCGGGCCCAGCTGGGACAAGCTCGACTATGTCGCGCCGACCCAGATCCCCGAGCTGACCGACCTCATGCTCAAGCGCGGCTATACTGAAAAGGAGGTCCGCGGCGTGCTGGGCGAAAACATGATGGGCGTGGCGAAGAAGGTCTGGCGGTAGGGCGAAGCTACCTTTCTCGGGAGCATGGCTATCGGCCCACTTACCTATCATATGGTCGGTGACGGACCTGACGCCGTCGGCTACTTCAGCCATGCGGTCGAGACCGATGGCTGGATTTTTCTTGCCGGACAAATCGCCAGTGGGGCAACCGGTGAACCGCTGCCCGACGGTATTGAAGCGCAGACGCGCAAAACCCTCGACAACGTCATGTCGGTCCTCAAGGGTTGCGGTTGCGGGGTCGAGAATGTGGTCAGCGTGCGCATCTTCCTGACCGACCTCGAAGCCGACTGGCCGACGGTCAACCGGGTCTATCAGGAATACTTCCCGGAGGCACACAAGCCGGCGCGAACCACGATTGGCGTGACCGCCTTGGCACTCGGCGGCCTCATTGAAGTCGACGTCGTCGCCCGCCGAGGCGAATAGCGCCGCAACGGACCCAATTCAACGCCGCATCAAAGTCTTGGAGTTCTAGGCGACAACCGCTCAACGCAAGAATACGGCGCGCCGCATCGGTGGTCGGGCCGTTCTCGTAGCGTCAGCCCGTGAGCGGCTGTCTGCGCAATGAAGCAACCGGCAACTGTTCGATGTTGCGTCCGCGATCCATAGTCGTCGATAGTTCCACGTCCGCAGCAACCGAGGGAGACAATGCCGGCGAAGCGAAGAGTGCCATCGCCACCGCGGATTCCACCGCGATCACCATTCGCGGAAAGGATCTCGCCAGCGAACTGATGGGAGTCATGACGTTCACCGAGCTGTTCATCTTCCATCTGACCGGCAAGGAGCCGACCGACGACCAAGTATTCTTCCTCGACGCCCTGCTGGTGGCCATCACGGAGCACGGCATGACGCCCTCGGTACAGGCCAGCCGCATGACGCTCGCCGCCGAGCCTGACGCCATGCAGGGTGCGGTCGCCGCCGGCATCCTCGGTTGCGGTTCGGTTATCCTCGGCGCCTCGGAGACCGCCGGGAAACTGTTGGCCGAAGGCCTCCGGCGCGTCGCCGCTGGCGAAGGCGATACCGACACCGTCGCCCGCGTCATTGCTGAGGAAACTCGGGCCGCCAAGAAGCGCTTGCCGGGGTTCGGTCACCCCCACCTCAAGCCGATCGATCCTCGCACCGAGCGGCTGCTCGCGCTGGCTGACGAACGTAGCGTTTCAGGGCCGCATGTGGCCATGCTACGCGCCTTAAGCGGGGCGGCTGACGAAGTCTGGGAGCGGCATCTGGTCCTGAACGTCTCCGGCGCCATCCCGGCCATCATGCTCGACCTCGATTTCCCCCTGGCGTCGTTAAAGGGTGTGCCAATCCTCGCCCGCACCGCGGGTCTCCTCGGGCATCTGGTCGAAGAACAGCAGCGGGCAATCGGCTTCCTGCTTGCACATCACGCCGAAGAAGCAGTGACCTACGATGGCCCGTCAGCAGGTTAGGACCTACAGCGGTGGCCCCGTCCGCATTGGCTGAGCTTCGGTTTCGTAAGCTCGTGCCGCGCGAAGCAGAGTAGCTTCGTCGAATGGCCTGGCGACAAGCTGGAAACCAAGCGGCAGGCCACGCTCATCGAGACCGGCTGGCATCGCAAGCGCAGGCAAACCCAGATAATTGAACGGGCGGGTACAGCGCGTCAGTCGGCTCACGAACGCCATGAAATCCGGATCGTCGCCGCGGTCGGTTTCAGCAATGATCGGGACTTGCATCGGCACCGTCGGCACATGCAGCAGGTCGGCTTGTTCGAAGACGGCAGCGGCAAACTCACGGAAAATCCGGGCACGCAAGTTCAATGCCTCCAGGTAACGCGTCGCCGGCAGGTGGAGCCCCATCAACAAACGAGCGCGTGCCTGCGGGCCGTATTCGTCCGCCCGTTCGCGCAACCACCGGCTATGGATCGCACCAGCCTCAGCGGCGATAATCAGCGCTCCCATCCGGGCTGCGAGTTCAATGCTCTTCGGCAAGGTGACCCGGACAATTTCCGCACCGCAGGACTGCAAGACAGCAAGGCTCGCCTCCAAACAGTCGCGCACGGCGTCATCAACCGAGTCCTGGAAATACGTCTCGGTGACGGCAATTCGAAGTCCTTTGACGCCGCCGTCGAGCCTGGCCAGATAGTCGGGGACCCGACGACGGCTGCTGAACGGATCCTTGTCGTCATGTCCGGCGATGTGGGAAAGCAGCAATGCCGCGTCCGGTACCGTGCGCGTGAGAACACCAACATGATCCATGCTGAACGCCAGCGGCATGGCGCCATAGCGGCTGACCCGCCCATAGGTCGGCTGCAGGCCCACAAGCCCGCAGCAATAAGCGGGAAAGCGGATCGAACCGCCGGTATCGGAAGCGAGCGAACCAAAGACCAGCCGGGCGGCAACGGCGACCGCTGAACCGCTCGACGATCCACCTGGGATGTAGGCCCTGTTCCAAGGGTTGCGCGGAGTTCCTGTGATCGCGTTATGGCCTGCTATGCCGCCAATGGCGAACTCGACCATGTTGAGGCGACCGATGTCCAAGGCGCCCGCCGCGTCAAGGCGTGCAAGAGCGCTCGAAGTGCGGTCGGCGATGAAATCGGCCCGGATTCGCGAGCCGCAGGCACTGATATGACCTGCACGATAGAACATGTCCTTGTGCGCCAGCGGGACCCCGTGCAACGGCCCGCGCGTCGTACCCGCCGCGATGTCTGCGTCGGCCGACGTCGCCGCCTCGAGCGCCACGTCGGGATCGATCCGAGCAATGCAATTGAGGGCGTCGCGATATTCCGAAATCCCCTCGAGACAAGCACGCGTGACCTCGAGCGACGATAACTCGCGTCTCGCGATCGCGGCGGCGACCTCGGTCAGGCTCAAGTCGCTAATCTGTGCGTGCGGCATTTGTTTCCACCGATCCTGTCGGAGAATCCACGATGTTATCACGCATCCTGTCCGGAAACCCGGCCTCGATCTTCGCTCACTGCAGACGAGATCACGATCCTGCCGACGTGCAGGCAATGCTACTGTCCGTTGAACCACATCAGGTCCGGCCACGAAGATGTCGATACGCTTCGTGCCGCAACAAAGTCCATTAGAGAACGAGGGGAGACATGATCGATCTGTACAGCTTCAGCACCAACAACGCACGGCGTGTCAACATCGTAC
>CAZCVU010000180.1:0-5706 GCA_964501745.1 uncultured Flavobacteriales bacterium
AAATGGTAACGGTGAGTGCGGACGGAAGCATCTTTGACGCGACGATTGACGAGACGCCGTACGGCCTTGCTCTCACCAACGGTGATTTGACGCTCCACGTAGATAACGAAAGCCTTGATGCAGTCGGCGGCGTTCGACTCAATGGGGTGCGGGCGACGCTTGATTGGCAGACGAACTTCGACGCCGACGCTGATATACGCAACCGGATTGCGTTGTCGGGACGTCTCAGCGAGCGCGAGAGGACTCTGGTGGGGATGATCCCGATCCCGTTCCTGTCCGGTCCGGTGCAACTTGGCATTGACTATACCGAGCACAACGATGGGCGCACGGTTCTGGTGATGGACGGCGACATAACGTCCGCCAGCGTGGAAATTGGTTTGATCGACTGGCGTAAGCCGGCTCAGGAAAGCGGCACGTTTGAACTCTTCATGGTTACGCTGCCGGATGGAACCGTTGATATCGAAAGCTTCAAATTCGAGGCGGCCGACATGAATGTGGCGGCGCGAATCGTGCCAAAAGCCGATTTTTCGGCCGTGTTTCGAATCGAATTCGACGAGCTGCGCTTCGCTGGAAACGATTTGGGCGGTGTGGTCGATGCGTTGCCCGAGGGGGGCTACCGCATCGTGTTGGACGGTCAGCGGCTTGATGTTTCGCCGCTGCTAAAGAAGCGACGGTTGCCTGACGTTCCGTACGCACCGGATACGCCGGGCGTGCCGCTGGTGATCCAGGCAAACATGCGTGAAGTGACGGACGGCCCGGACCGCCGGTTGACCAACGTGATAGCCAATGCGCGCTACGATGGCCGAGATTGGCAGGCTTTCATTGTGGATGCGAAGGTTGGAGATGGCGGACGACTTGAGCTGAAGTATCAACCCGCCGACTCGGGCTACAGCCTGCAGATTACCTCGGATGATGCAGGCCAGGCGCTCAAATCGTTGAACTGGACTGACCGGGCGCAGAATGGTGCGCTCGTGATAACCGGCGCGCGGCCCTCGCTACTGGAGCCGATGGTCGGTAACTTCAAGGTCACGGATTACAGGCTGACCGAGGCCCCAGTTCTGGCGCGCCTGCTGCAGGTTGCGTCGCTTACCGGCATCCTTTCGGCGTTGGGGCAGCGGGGTGGACTCGACTTCGTCACTCTTGACGGTGAGTTCAATTACCAGCAGGGCCAACTGGAAATCAGCGATGCGCGCACCTATGGATCCTCGATCGGGATCACGGTGGCGGGCTCATTTGATCTGGAAAAGGATACGGTCGACATTAAAGGGACGATTGTCCCAGCATATACTATCAATCGCGTGCTCGGCGTTATCCCGGTACTCGGCCGGCTGCTGACCGGAGGTAAGGATGAGGGCGTGTTCGCGGCGACATACAGCGTAAAAGGGTCAATTGATGATCCAACGATTTCAGCGAACCCGTTACTAGCACTTGCTCCGGGTTTCCTGCGCTCGTTGCTGGGTCTGATCGGCCAAGGAAACGGTAACGGCGTGGCGCCGGTAGCCCCAGAAGAGACCCATGAAGGAAACGACGAGGCTACCTCCAACAGCTAGCGGCAGAGTTATTCGGCACGTCGCCAATAGTCGGGCTACACCGGTCGAACCAAAACGTGGCGTTTGCGGCCTGCCGAGAGTTTGATGACGCCGTTCTGCGACAGAGCATCTGTCGTGATACTCTGGTGCTCGTCCGTCATAACTTGATCATTGAGCCGTCCGCCGCCGGCGCGGATGAGCTTTCTTGCCTCGCCCTTGCTCTGTACCAGCCCAGCGCGGTGCAATAGTTCAAATGCTGCGATACCGGCCGCAAGTTCGGACCGCGGAACCTCTATCGCCGGCAAGTCGCTGCCGACACCGCCCTGCTCGAAGGTTTCTTCGGCCGTCTTCGCCGCTGCCTCTGCCGCGTCACGACCATGACAAAGGGCCGTCACTTCGCTCGCCAGAATCTTCTTGGCTTCGTTAAGTTCAGCGCCTTCCAATGCCTCAAGGCGGGAAATCTCATCCAGAGGCAGCTCGGTATAAAGCTGCAAAAAACGTCCGACGTCGGCGTCCTCGGTGTTGCGCCAAAACTGCCAATAGTCGTATGGGGACAGGCGGTCCTCGTTGAGCCAGATAGCGCCCTCCGACGTTTTTCCCATTTTTGCGCCCGAAGCGGTTTCGAGAAGCGGTGTGGTCAGACCGAACAATCCTACAGCGTCGACCCTGCGTCCGAGCTCGACTCCGTTGACGATGTTGCCCCACTGATCGGATCCTCCCATCTGCAGCTGGCAATTATGCCTGCGCGCAAGCTCGAGAAAGTCATACGCCTGCAGAATCATGTAGTTGAATTCAAGAAAACTGAGCGACTGCTGACGATCCAACCTCAGTTTTACGGAATCGAACGACAACATTCGGTTGACCGAAAAATGCCGACCGTAGTCGCGCAGAAACTCAATGTAATTGAGCCCGTCCAGCCAATCGGCGTTGTTAGCCATGATCGCATCGGTTGGGCCGTCGCCGAAGGTAAGGAACTTCTGGAAGACTCCTCTTATTCCGGCAATATTGCGCTCGATGTCGTCAACGTCCAAGAGCCCGCGCGTCTCGTCGCGGAACGATGGATCGCCGATCTTGGTTGTGCCGCCGCCCATCAAGACAATTGGCTTGTGTCCAGTGCGCTGCAACCAACGCAGCAACATAATAGAGATTAAATTGCCGACGTGGAGGGAATCGGCCGTCGCATCGAATCCAATGTAGGCCGTGACTGGCGCACTCTCTGCGGCAAGTGCGTCGAGTGCCTCCGCATCCGTACACTGGTGCACGAAGCCGCGATCGACTATGGCTCTTAGAAACTCGGATCGGTGGCGTGTCATGACGGATCAGGCAATATTAAACTCGAACATGAACTAAGCGGACGCAGGTAAATGGGGCGGTCGGTGTATCATGAAACTCCGCGAAGCGACAACGACGCGAGAGTTGTACGAGAGCCTCGGACCGAGGAGTAGCGGCCGGTCATGACGGTGTCTGACGATTCGCTGGATGAATCCCGTCCGCTTCTGGCGCTTGGACTCATGAGCGGTACGTCGCTCGACGGTGTCGACGCGGCGCTGCTTGTGACCGATGGCAAGCAGCGCATCGAAACTTATGGCTCGCTGACGCTGCCCTATGACGCAACACTCCGCGAGCAACTCCGGTCTGTCTTAGGGTCGAGTGAGTACACCGATACCGTCAGGTCGGTCGAGCGCACGCTCACGCTCGCCCATCTCGAGGCTGTGCAGAAACTTCTGGCACAGGAATCTCGTTCGGCTTCCGAAATCCATGTTATCGGGCTGCATGGTCACACGCTGCTTCATCGGCCCGACATCGGCCGCACATGGCAAATCGGTGACGGCGCGCTGCTCGCATCGAAATCCGGCATCGACGTGGTTGCCGACTTCCGCAGTGCGGACGTGGCAGCTGGCGGTGAGGGCGCTCCCTTTGCGCCGGTCTTTCATGCCGCATTGTCACGCCAACTACAACGTCCAGTCGCAATCCTCAACCTGGGCGGAGTGGCAAACGTAACCTGGATCGGAACCGACGATACTCTGCTGTCCTTCGATACCGGGCCTGGAAACGCCCTGATTGACGATTGGGTTCGTGCAAGCGAGGGCAGTCTTTTTGATGCGGAGGGCGAGCTCGCGCTCGCCGGCAGTGTCGATGAAGATGTGCTTCGTCGGCTGCTGGCGCATCCCTACTTTGGCCGTCCACCACCGAAGTCGCTGGACCGAAATGACTTTGACTCAATCTTAGTTCATGAGCTGTCGATCGTAGATGGTGCTGCGACACTCACCGAATTTACGGCAGCGGCGGTCGCTTGCGGAGCGCATTTCTTTCCGGCTGTGCCGATGCGATGGCTGGTGACCGGTGGTGGGCGCCACAATCCTGCACTCATGAAGGCGCTCGCCAACAGACTTGGCGCGCCGGTGGCGCCGGTCGAGAGTGTAGGGTGGGATGGGGACGCACTTGAGGCACAGGCGTTTGCCTTCCTCGCGGTGCGCTCTCTACGCCAGCTGCCGCTGACATTCTCCAGCACGACGGGTGTCGCCAGCTCGACCTGTGGCGGCCGACTGTTCGAGGCTAGGCTCTAAACATCAGCCGGCTGAGGCCTTCTCTTCCGCTGCGACGAGCGCGGTATCGAGGTAGTCATCGATCTCTTTGTCCACGGTCTCGATTTTGCCGTGAAAGAAATGGTTGGCGCCTGACATGGTGCGGTGATCTATCGTTATGCCGCGTTGAGTGCGCAGTTTCTCGATCAGTTTCTCAACCGCTTCGGTCGGGACAATCTCATCCCGATCGCCATGCAGGATAAGGCCGGAGGACGGGCAGGGCGCCAGAAAGCTGAAATCGTACATGTTGGCTGGGGGTGCCACCGAAATGAACCCGGTTATCTCCGGTCGCCGCATCAAGAGCTGCATGCCAATCCAGGCGCCGAAAGAGAATCCGCCAATCCAGCACTGACCGGCGTCCGCATTGTAACCTTGTAGCCAATCGAGTGCCGCCGCCGCATCAGAGAGTTCGCCCTCACCACGTGAAAACGTGCCCTGTGATCGCCCAACGCCACGAAAATTAAACCGCAGGCATGAGAATCCGCGCCGTGCATATGCATGGAAGAGCGTATAGACAACTTTGTTGTTCATGGTCCCGCCATAGAGCGGGTGAGGATGCAAGAAAAGCGCAATTGGCGGATTTTTCGTCTTGCTGTGCTGATAGCGTCCTTCAATTCGGCCTTCTGGGCCATTGATTATGACTTCAGGCATTCGCTCTCCATTAGTTGGCTGCAGCGCCCGGAATGCGGGGATATTCCGACGTACCCGGTCGGATTTCTGATCCCCGGCTCTTTGCGCTGCGCCTTATCATATGTTTCAATACTTGCCCAGGGCGATTGGTCACCATATATCGTAGCAATGCGGATCGGTACGCCATTGTTTTGTCCGCAGCCACGTTGAACCATAGCAGACCCTGCAGAATGTTGGCGTTTGCCGCTGATAATCAATAGTTGAGTGAGCTCATGTTTAAGAAATTGATCGAAGATATAGATGGCATGATGGCCCGCGATCCTGCAGCCAATTCGCGGCTGGAGGTCCTGCTTTGCTACCCGGGTTTGCATGCCCTGCTACTACACCGTCCGGCGCGTTGGTTGTGGAATCACAACTGGCGGATTCTGGGCCGTTACGTTTCGCAAGTCGGGCGCTTTCTCACGGGCATCGAAATCCATCCCGGCGCGTCGATCGGCAAGCGCTTGTTTATCGATCACGCCATGGGTGTAGTGATTGGCGAAACCGCGGAAATCGGTAACGATGTCACGCTCTACCACGACGTGACGCTCGGTGGTGTGGCACCGTCTGTCGATTCCGACAGCCAGCGGCAGCAGAAACGCCATCCGACGCTCAAGGACGACGTTACCGTCGGCTCGGGCGCTCAGATTCTCGGGCCGATCACGGTCGGCGTAGGCGCGCGCGTCGGTGCCAACGCTGTCGTGACGAAGGATGTGCCCGACTGCGCAACCGTGGTCGGCGTTCCGGCACGGGTTGTCGGATCGAGAGCGAAGACCAAGGCGCATGATTTCACGCCTTACGGCACACCGATGGGTGACATACCGGATCCCGTCGCTCGCGCTATCGAAGGGCTTATTGACCAGGTTTCGGGTCTGAAGGCGCGGGTCGAGGAGTTGGAAAGCCAGGCCGGCGACTATGGGAGC
>CAZCVU010000181.1:0-5692 GCA_964501745.1 uncultured Flavobacteriales bacterium
GCTTCCGGGACAAGGGCCGGTTCGTGTCGGTATTCCAATCTGCGATCTTAGTGCCGGCATGATTTTGGCGCAGGGTATCCTCATTGCCTTGCTGGATCGCGAGGAGACGGGGAAGGGACAATGGGTCCACACCTCGCTGCTGGAAGCGATGATCCAGATGATGGACTTCCAATCCGCGCGTTATCTCGTACATGGCGAGGTTGCCAAGCAGGCGGGCAACGACCACCCGACCGGCATTCCTACCGGTGTTTTCCCGACTGCCGACGGCCACATAAACATCGCGGCAGCGGGCAGGGTTCACTTCGAGCGCTTATGCAAGGCGCTTGGCGCACAGGAGCTGGTCGACGATCCTGACTTCGCGAGTAGTGACCTTCGGTCCGACAACCGCAAGGCCTTGAATGAGCGGATCGGCGCTTATACGAAGGAACGGCCGGGTGCGGAATGGATCGATACCTTCAACGAGGCAGGCGTGCCCTGCGGGCCGATCTTTACGGTTGATCAGGTGTTCGCCGATCCACAGGTCGAACATTTGCAAATGGCGCGGCCCGTCGACCACCCCAGCCTCGGGGAAATTCGTTTGGTCGGCCAAGCGCTAAACCTGAGCAGGACGCCCGAACCGCAACGCTTACGCAGGCCGACTCCCGGGCTCGGCGAGCACACCGACGAAATTTTGTCGGAGCTTGGCTACGATGCAGAGCGGGTAGCGTCACTGCAGGCAAAAGAAGTCGTCTGAACGTATCTGTGACGCGCAAAGAATGCGGGGGAGAAATGAACCTCAATACCGATAAGATGATTGCGGAGAAAGATGGCGGCATTGGCTGGATGACCTTCAACAATCCGGCCAAGCGCAACGCGACCTCGCTTGCAATGTGGCAAGCGGCTGCGGCCATTCTTGCGGACTTCGAGGCCGATGACGCAATACGGGTGATCATAATGAAGGGGGCTGGAGACAAAGCCTTCGTCTCCGGCGCCGACATTTCCGAATTTAAGGAACGGCGCAACGATGCCAAGGCTGCGGCCGACTATGCAAGAGCTGCAGAAGACGCTCGGCATTTGTTGGCCAATATGCGCAAGCCGTTGATCGCAATGATTCGTGGCTACTGCCTGGGCGGTGGTCTCGCGCTGGCAACAAATGCCGACATCAGGATTGCCTCCGAAGACTCCCAGTTTGGCATACCGGCCGCAAGACTGGGGCTGGGCCCTGGTTTCGGCATGTTGAAGGCGCTCGTGGAGCTGGTGGGTCCGGCTTTCGCCAACGAAATCATGATTACCGGCCGCCGGCTGGCAGCGGACGAGGCGCTGCGCATAGGTTTGGTCAATCGCGTTGTGTCGGTGGATACCCTGGAGGCGACCGTGCGCGAGCTGGCCGAGGTCATATGCGGCAACGCACCGCTTTCCGTCGAGGCCAGCAAGTTTACCATTCGCGAGGTCTCGAGAGAGCCTGGTGAACGTGATTACGCTGAGATCGACCGGCTTTCCAAGGCCTGCTTCGACAGTCAGGATTACAAAGAGGGTCGCGAAGCCTTCATGGAAAAACGAAAACCCGTTTTTAGAGGACAATAGGGCCAATTTGGGCGACCATGATGGTCATCGGGAAGACCAGCGCGCTGGTAGCATATTGACAACGGCCTGCCATCCCCGCTTTGTTTCCAAGATCTCGCATGCGCATGCGACACCGGAGCGTATTCTGAAATTCAGGAGCATTAGCCATGGACCGCGACGAGGAAATCGCCATCGAATGGGACTGTCAGAAGGTCCTGCGCCAGTATTACCACCTAGTCGATCAAAAGCGGTATGAGGAGGCGGTTCAGATATTCACGCCTGATATCGAGTGGTGGTCGATGGGTGTTGCACTCAAGGGCCACGACGATATTCTAAAGGGTCTCCACGGTGCCTTGGGCGACGGCACAATCCGCCATATCTTCACCAATACAGTGATCGATGTGATCGATGAAAATCACGCGGTCTCGCGTTCTTACAACACCAACTACTACACCAAAGGCGTCAAGCTCGAGGAGCAGGACGGACCACTCCCCATGAAGGGACCGCACCGCCTCGGCGTAAATGAGGCCGAGTTGGTCCGAACGGACGATGGTTGGAAGATTTCGCGTCGCAAGGTGAGTCACGTCTTCCGGCGCAATCCGGCCGAACGCGTTGGGCTGGAGATCTGGGGTGAAGAGGCCGACAAGCTGGGTGATCCGCAGACCTGAAGCCAAGGGCAGCGGACTCCAAGCTGGTATCGCTGGTCAGCCGCTTCCAAAGGGAGGCCAGCAGATAGCGGTCGCGTTGCCTATTCTCCGTCCGATGTGACGCCGCTTCGCTTTGCGCGGTTTCCTACGGGGCCATGCCTTTTTCGGTGAGTTGGGCGATCGCCCCTTCGGTCTTCTCGAGGCCGTCGGCGGCCATGCCCTGCAGCACGTGCGGTGCCTTGGTGAACTGGATGTCGTCATAAGGAACAACCTCGACGCGATTACCCCACGGGTCGCGGAAATTCAGGCCGCGCTCCAGCAGTTCAACGCCGAGTTGCGCCAGCGCTTGTCGAACCGGCTCCCGGTCGTCGACGACGAGCCCGAAGTGACGCAGTGCGTCGGGTGCTGGGACGTCGTTCTTGGTTATCTGGATGAACTGGTCTCCGAGATCGACAAACAGACTCCGCTCGCTGCGACCGCGCAGCTCAAAATCGAAGATTGCGCTGTAGAACTCCAGCGCCGCATCAAGATCGCCGACCTCGAGCACCACATGATTGATGCCGAGCGCTTTTGCTTTTCCTTTGCCGTTGCTGCTTCCGCCATTGTCGGTCACGTCACCCTCCTCTGACTGGTTTCAAGCCGACCGCCGTAAGTTGTGCTTGCCGCAGGTTTTCCACACTATAGTGAATTGACGCCCGGATCGCGAAGCTCGGCACACAAAGATATGATTTAGCCGCTATCGGACCCGTCGATATGATTGGCAGGCAGAGTAAGTCAGCATCAGACAGCGATCGCGGTGGACTATGGCAAGATCCAAAAACAGGAAACGCCGAAAATCGGCGGGCGGCCGCGAGGTTCCGCACGGCGGACATTACACTCGATCGCGTCGGCGTCGCGACTATGCGGTTACCGCTGCTCTTGCCACTACGATAGTTGTTGGGACGGCAGCATATTGGTGGTGGTTGGCGGAAGCGGAGAGCAAATTTCTTGAGCTTGCGGCAGCGGGCGAAGCAGCCCTGTCGGAGGTGCGAAGAGAGCCGTCGCTTGGCCGTACTCACCTGCGGTTGGGTGAGACATACTCCTACAACAATCGGTTTCCGGTTTCGGGCCCGCATCACCCGGTTCCCATTGAGCCCGGTTTCTACGACGCGCCACAGCCACCGATCCAACTCGTTCACGCACTCGAGCACGGCCATATCGTGATCTACTACGACAAGCCTGGTGATGATGCTCTGCGGACGCTCAGGCGATGGTCCGACCGCTACTCGGGATCGTGGAGTGGCATTGTCGTCACGCCAATGCCCCGGCTGGGCGATCGCATTGAACTCACGGCCTGGACCAGACGTTTGGGGCCGGCACGCTTCGATCCAGCGGTGGCGGCGGCCTTCGTTGACGCCTTCCGGGGCCGTGGCCCAGAGAATCCGGTGCGATAATTGGCGCGCTGGCCCGGCGTTTACTTGCCGAACAGTTTCTTTAGACCGCCGCCAACCTTTTCGACGCCACCCTGAACGGCGTCTGCAGCACCTTCGGCACCCGACTTCAAACCCTCGGCTCCCGTTTTCAAACCCTCAGTTGCTGTCTTTGCGGCTTCGCCAACGCCACCGAGCACGGCGTCGAGGTTGAGGCCCGCGACACCGGTGCCAACAGCTTCCTTCAGGGAGGCGACAACCTTCTCGACGACATCGCCTGGCGACGCACCCTCCTCTTCCTTGCCGATATCCTTGAGGTGAATCTCCGGCAGCGACGCATCCAGCGTTTTGCCCTTGAGGAGTGTAGCGCTGACCTTAATCTTGCCGCCACGAATGATCAGATTCTCGATGATAAGCTTGGTGCCTTCGCCGTCCTCTTCGCTATTTGTGGCCGCTTCCTGCGTCGAGCCAGTGTCGTCTGACGGGCCAAGATAGCTTTCGACATTTTTCTGGATCGCGTCGATGTTACTGCCGCCGCTGCCCAGTTCGTAGGTGATCTCCGGTGCGGCTATCACGATCTCTTTGATGACGACGGTGCCGCCGGTAATCGATGCCGGGTCGTTAGCGATGCTGACCTCACCGAGACTAAAGGCGCTGTCGGTCTTGAACGGTGCCGGATTGCCCACCTTGAGGCCTCGCAACATTCCTTCGCCCGAGGTCGGTGAGATCTCGACATCGGCGAGACTCACATTCGCGCCGACGATTTCGGTGCCGAATTTCTCGACGGCCGCCTGAACAATGCTATCGAGCGATGAGAAGATGAAAACCGCCGCGACAATAATCACGACAACGACGGCGCCAACGGCAATTCCGCCAAAGACAAAAACACGTTTCATAGAAGAAGCCTCCCTGGTTCGAAACCTACTTTCGTTCCGCGCGCCGCGGGCTGACGAGCTAGCCTCTCCCACACTTCGATGTAGCACAGGAGGCAGCAGCGGGAAACTGCTGGGATGATGTCACATCAGGGCGTACATCGCGCGATGCTGCCATCTGGCTTTAGTTCAAGAAGGCGTGCCGCTTCGCAGCGCGCGTTGCCGGCGATGTAGACGGCGGCCGTTGTACAGCTTTCGACCTGGCCGCCCGGATGCTGCGTCACCAAGTTGCCGCTGCGGCAGGTGAGGGACGTACCGGCGGCGGTCGTGAAGGTGTGATTTGCTTCGATCTGACAACTCTTGATGCCACCTTCTGCGAAGAATTTGATCGTCCCGACATGACACTGCAAGGCGGCTGCCGGAGCCGGTGTGAGCACCAGTGCCATCAACGCACCCGCCAACGCCAGAAGCCTCGTTTGCCGACCTCGATTTTTCATATCCATCCTCCGTCGCTAGAAATCACCGACACGAACCTCCCTGTTCAAATGCGGGCATCCAGACCGGACTGCAACGGCGACAATGCTCGCCCCTGTGCTACTAGGGCTGACGTTCGAAGGCTGTCTTGATGTGGCGCTGCGCGATATGCCAGCCGTCATCGAGGCGTACCAGCTTGTCGTGCAGCTCGTTGATATAGTCCGGCCCCCCCTTGTGTGTCGCCGATCCATCATCGGCGCGTTCACCCTTGTGCGTGTAAATCGTCACGTAGGAGAGCGATTCCGCATGGTCCTCGTCGATAACCTTGACGACCGTATTGGTTATCAGGTGGCGGATGTGGGTCGTGGTTAACGCCGACTTAAGGTCCTTCAACATGTTCTCACGGCCACTGACCGCCCATTCGCGCCAGCGCCATTCGACATCGGGTGCGAAGACCTGCGCTCCCTCTTCGAATTCTCCGTGATCGACATGGTTGTAGTAGCTGGCAAGCAGATGCTTGCATTGCCATTGAATTGCCCGTTCCTGTGCTTGATCCATATTGACTGCTCCGATCTCGGTTGCTGGCTGTATTAAACACCCGTATTAAGGTCTGTTGGCCTCTTTTTATTAGCCGTCCGCTCTACAATATTAAAGATATGCCGTAGAGATATGGTGACACTAACTCGCCCGCAACCACGGAGGGCCCGCCGTTGAGCGCAGCCGCCTCACCGGAGACCATCGACACGCG
>CAZCVU010000182.1:0-5669 GCA_964501745.1 uncultured Flavobacteriales bacterium
TCTCGCGGTATCGGGCGCTCTATCTCCGCCCACCTCGCCGCCCAGGGCACCGCTAACCGCCCGAACCTGCGCCAGATGCACCACGACGCCTGTAGCACCCGCGTACCGCCCGCACTTGTGGAATCGCAGATCATCGACGCCATCGAAAAACTGAAGGCGCTAACGTCCGGCGCGTCCGCGGCAGGCGCCAAAGTGCATAATCTGCCGGAGAAGCCGCGTGATATCGAGGACGACGGCGAGTTCCATTATGGCGTCCTCGGCCCGAAAGCGACCTCGGAATCTGGCAAACCGAGCCCGGAAGCGAAGCGGTTCATCGACGAGACGACCGCGCCTGACCGCCCCCGCGTTTATCGCAACGCGGTCGCTCTCGCCGTTCCTTCCAAGGACGGCCTTGACGCCGCGCGCACCCGCGTCCGGGAGTATCTGGGTTGGCAGGAGGTCCGCGATCAGCTCAAGGATCAGCCGATCGACCCGATTCGCGAGCAAATGCTGGCCAATGAAACGGAGTCGGCGAGAAAACGTATTCCCGATTCCATCAGGCAGGCCTATTCCATCGTCGTCACCGTCAACGAGAGCAACGACATCCACGCGTTTAAGATCACGGTGACCGATGGGCCCTTATTTACGACCATCAAGGCCGACAAGCGGGCCCGCATCCAGGAAACCGCCATCAGCTCGGAAGCGATGATGCCGGGCGGACCCTACGACTTGTGGCGGGAAGGAGAGAAATCCCGGCGGGTCAAGGATTTGGTTGGAGCCTTCGCCCAATTTCCGAAGTTGCCCAAGATGCTGCGCCGGAAAGAGATTCTGGATACCGTGGTGCAAGGCGTCCAGGAAGGGATCTGGGTGGCGCAGGTCGTGCGCCCCGACCGGACCACCAAAACGTTCTGGCGAACTCAGATCGATGAGCCGGCGCTTAAGGACCCCGGCTTGGAGGTGCTCTTACCGGAGGCTGCGACTCTCAGTGAACTCGCTTCCGATCTTCTCGAGCATCAGAAACTCCCGGGGCTTTGGTCCACCGAAGAGATCAGCGTCAAGCACGTGACCGATTACTTCGCCGGCGGCCACACAGTGACCGTACCGAAAGAAGGCTACGAAGAGACGCTTGTTATCCCGAAATGCGAGTCATCGTCCGTCGAGAATTCCGTTTCGCAGGCCGTCGAGCGAGGGCAAGTGTGGTTGACCAATGGGCCCGCCTCAATTCTTGGCGAGCCAGTACCTGCCGGGGTCCTCAGCGCATCTGCAACGCTTCAGCTGCCGCCCGACCCGATCACCGTCGACGAGTTGATGGCCGAGTCGATCCCCGATGCCTGGAAAGACGGCAAGACCAACGCCCTCGCCATTTCTACCGCTCTCTCGACAAAACGCGGTAGGACCCTACCCTGGCCGATTGTGCAATCGGCAATCGACGCCGGTATCCGGGCGCGATGGATCGAGCTTACCGACGACAGTGCGTCGTGGCCGTGTGACATCGCCGGAGCCCAGCATGTTGTTCTTCGTGTGCCGGCTGGCCGAGGGCTCGGCGAGGGCGAAGGGAAGCCATTCGAGCCGAAACCTAAAGGACTGCTCATCGCCGAGGCGGTCCTGGAAGCCAACGGCATCCAGGATTTGGCCGACCAGATTCCGGACGTCACCAAGGCCGCCGTCGGGAACGATCTCAAATTCAATCTCCGCGTCGAGTTCGGCGGCGAAACTGCTCCTGACCCGGAGGCGGTGGACAAGATCAACACGCTTCTCTCTGAGGTGTCCGACGAATTGAAGCTCGAATGAAATGGTTTCCATCGCAGTAGCCATAGCCGAGATCGCCATCAATAAGCAGGGCCAAACTCAGCAAGTACCGGTAATAGGGCCCAATGGGCTGATGCGATGCTCGTGGCGCTCAATGCAAGATGACTAGCGGGCGATAAGCGGTTCATGAGCCTTGCCCGGTTAACTGCAAGCAGGTCCGTGATGTGCGTGAGAAAGTCTTTGGAGATAGGTGGGGCCTGACGTGATGTTTAAAAAACGCTCATTGGTATAAAAGCAATGATTAATCAACTTCTCGAACGTCAAACTGAGCTTCCGACATCAATTCCCTTATTCAGATATGCGCCGAACCGCGCCAATTTCAGTTGGGAAAGTTGGACGCCTGCGGCAACACGGTCTGCAGAGGATTTGCCGCAGTACCTGATCCTCGGAAACCTCGACCCGTCAAGCTTTGCACTTTCGGATGACGGATGGTCAGCATGTTGGCAGGGAGCCGAAGAAACGACCCGTTTCGAGGTGTCTTACCATGGAGATGATAAGCGATGGGTGGTTGGCCAAACCTGGCAGGCGATAGATGGTGGATCCAGTTATTTTTCGGCGCGCACGCCGCTAAACCAAGTCATTGCGCAGGGGCTTTACGCGCAGTTTCCGGATTCATGGGACAGGGCCGCCAAGACAAAACTGGAAGAGGAGTATCAGGTTTCATTTTTTGAGCAGCCGAAAGACGCTTACACATTTTGCGGCATCCCGGACGGCGCATTTCGCACCATCGTAGCGCCGATCGCCGTGGGTCATTTTCGACAGATTCAACAGTGGCTCAAGGCAAGCGCTGAGCGCTTCGAACTTAATTACCCAGTCACGGCTGAAGCAAAGCTTCTATTTCAGGCCGTTAATTTTCTTGAGGGTAAAGCCCCGGATTGGACAAGCCAGGAAGGGGTTGTGTTCAATCAATCACTTTTGGAAACGGGTTTAGTCCCTCAAGGCCTTCCAGTAAGGGAAGAAGGAAACGATGGCTCGGCTGCGTGGACCTTGCGTCGGCAGATCTATTTTATGCACATTACGATGCCATTTTGTTGGTTGACCGATTTTCTCCAGCAGATGTCAACGGAAAACGGTCCCATTAGGGCTGCCTCCGATCCAGAATTGCGTTTCGATTTGAGGCCATTTGTCATTCCGGCAGGGTTCGAGATGCAGTCGGAAAGCCTAGCGTTTTGGGATCACACCCGCACCACGCGTTCGTTTATTCAGTTCAATTCTCCTGAATCGGAGAAAAGGCTGCCCATCGTTGAGTACACAATCGAGAATGAATCAAACGCAGCTTCCCTGATAGAGCAGGCGGAAAAAATAAGCGGCGAGGTGACTTCAGCTATCGAAGGGCTTTTGGGGCAGATGCGCGAACAAGATACATGACATTGTTATACGCGCAGGCTGCGGAGCCGGCGGTTGGCGCGCAATAGGACAACGATCCAGGCTGCCACCTCGAGCGCAGCTGCCCGGGTTTTACCTGGCGAGGCTATTGCAAGCACGTCCGTGAGGTACGAGAGCAGATGTACGTCAATTAGCTCTATTCTCGCTGGAAGGGCCGTCTGAGGACGCTTCTTCGCAACGGCCCTTCCAGAAACTTGACCCAGATTTAACGAGCTCGCCCAGCGAACTTCTCCGCCGTCCGCATCGCCCCGAGGCCCAGCAGCGACAGCAGTACGGTGACCAGTGTCTCGGTGCCGGTCAGTTCTGGAATGTTGGTCACATGAGGGAAGAAGTTGACTGTGATCCAGGTCAGGAAATCAAACAATATGAAGTGCCAAAGCAGTGCAAATCCGCAAACCCAACCGATGAACGGCCGCCAACCGGCAACGAAGATGGATCGGTGGCCGGCCTCAATTTTGTTGAGTTCAACTTGGGCCAGACTGGGTTTCATCATCATCTTGGCCTTGATCAACTCGGCGACACGCTTCTCGTCGTCGGTCTCGACGAACTGATCGATGATGTTGGCGATGCCCTCGGCGGCCGAAACGATGCCGCCGCCAGCGATAGATCCGAAAATCTTGTTCAGCATGATCTACCCCACGATTTCAAAGTGAACGAGGTCGTCGAAGCGATTGTCGCGAACCTCGGTGTCGTTGTCCCAATCACCGCCCCAGCGCAGTTTGATGCCCATGGCCTTGGCCGTTGCCAGCACGAATCCTGCAAACAGCGTCTGGCGTTCCCGGTCGTCCCAGACGATGGGATAGGGCGTCACGTCGACGGCAAGTGACGGCATGGCGTTGTGCCTACCGTCCGGCCAGCGGACCTGGCTCCTACCCTCTTCCGCCATCTGGTTTTGGCGTTCCTTGTTTCTGTGCCCTTCGAGGATGGTGCAGTCAAAATCACCAACAACACGCTGAAACAGCCGCTGCAAGCGCGTATCGCAGGTGGCTAGATTGGAAACGGACTTGTCTGAAAAATGCGGCATCATTGTCCTCCACAAGAATGGCAATAACTGGGGCACTGCGTCATGGGACGGTGCCATGCACCAAGCGGAAACGGCCGCTTGAAAGCCGCCGCGTCGGTCTTGAGTGTCAATTGAGGGGGCTAGATTTCACCCTTGATGGCTACCGTGACACCGAGCCACAGCATCGCCAGGCCACCCGTGAGAACGGCGGTCATGAGGACCAACCGTAGCCGCAGTCCGATCTTCTCGGAAACCTCTCGCTGACGCCTGAGGTAGGCCAGGTCGGCCTGCATCCCATGAGGATCGTCGGCGTCGACGCCAAGTGTGTGCAGGGTTTGGCGGACGGCCTGGCAGGCTGCCTCACGTGCTGATTCTCGCACCAGCTGGCGAATTTGCTCTTCGTTCATGGCTATTGGTCCACTGTCATGTCTGTCTTCAACACCGATGTCGAGCTGATAAATGCGTCAATGCAGCTCAGCTGGCAGATAGGCATCCATGTCGTTGGTGTCGTTCAGGGCAGCGAGATCGGCTTCGACGCTGGATGGTAGATCTCGTAGAATTTGCTTCGCTGCGGCCACGTCGGTTGTGGATCGGCCCCTCGGATGTGAGCCTTCCAGGGCACGGATGTATTCAGTGTCCAGGGCCTTGAGCCTGGCATCCCGCAGACCCCGAATTTGCTCCAGGCGCTCGGCGCGAGCTCTGGGTAACCAAAGCGGCCATGGCAGAGATGTAGTTCGACGAGGTGAGGTTCTCCCCGTTGGTGTGACCTACATTCAAGCCCGCCCAGTTGGCGGTGGCAAACTTCCCGTTTCGTATGGATAGGGCGTTTTCGAGACCGAAACCATAGACCCAGGCGCCGGCATCTTTGCGGGTCAGTCCGTAAGTGGTCCAGGCATCAGCACCAATCATGCTGATTGGCTTGCTCTGCCAGAGTATTTGCAAGCTGCCGCCGTTGTATTCCGCTTGATACAGCCTGCCGCCGTCGATGCCACAAATGCCTTCGTAAGTTGCGGCGCTGCCGGCATCGTCCCAGACCTGACCGTCATCCTTGATGACGGAACCATAGGTGCTACCAGATGAGTAGGTGATGGCGAAGGTGGGCATGGGGCCGCCCGTGCGGGGGTCTGATGCAGGTTGATCGGAAAGGCCGGCGGCAATGCCCTTTACCGTATTGTTCACAATTGCGGGCAGGGAGCCCGTGCTCAGGGCCCGCGGCCAACCAATCGTACGCTCGCTCCAGGCACCATCATGCGGATCAACGAATTTCACGCCGGCGCCGCTCGTGCCAACCGCGATGTAGCCCATTAATGCGGTGATGCAAAAACCCTTGGCGCTGGCCAGGGTGACGCTGGCGAGCGGCGTCGCGCTCGTCAGGTTATCGTCGGTCAGGTCCCAGATACGAACCAGGCCGTCGGCGCCGCTGTCTTCGACCGTCGCCAGCATCAGTGAGGAGGTCGGCGCAGCCGTCCGCAGAGACCAATCGACCGGATCC
>CAZCVU010000183.1:0-4750 GCA_964501745.1 uncultured Flavobacteriales bacterium
GGGCAGGGCAGGTGGTTCAGCACCTTCTTCAAACGGGCCCAAATAGGCGAAGACGAGACCCTTGTATTCGAGCGCCGGATAGGCGCCCTGTGCCAAGGTATGCCGGATCGGGCTGTCCTCAGGCTCGCCCGGCGTTTCCAGTATCGTGCCGTCGACATCGAACAGCCAGCCGTGATAGCAGCAGCGAATCCCGCGCTCGGCGATCACACCATATTCGAGCGAGGTACGGCGGTGGCTGCATTGCCGGTGCAGAAGTCCGATCCGGCCCGACAGATCGCGGAAGGCAACCAGATCCTCGCCCAGGATGCGCAGCGCCAGTGGCAGATCGGTTAGCTGCTCCGACATGCAGACCGGCTGCCAGAAACGGCGTAGATACTCACCGCAGGGCGTTCCCGGATCACTGTGTGTCAGTTCGGCGTCTTCCTCCGCCGATCCCGCGCGGTAATACCCGTTGTAGGGAATGTTCATCACATCCATCTTCGCTGCCATCGCGAAATGCCCCACTTCCAGTTCACCTTCCCGTCATCTGGCATCATCTGTCGGCCCTATCATCCGGTCAAGAGCAGCCGATACTGACACTCGACACAAAAAATTGGGGCGCACGCTTTGTTGCGTGCGCCCCTCCAATTCGGTCCAAGCGGCCCAAGCGAGCCTGGGACCGCCAATCTAGTGAATGAGAATTTGGCTCAGGAAAAGCTTCGTGCGGTCGCTCTTCGGCTCCGAGAAGAAGACGTCCGGCGCCGCCTTTTCGACGATCTCGGCCTGATCCATAAACACCATGGAATCCGCCACCGTCTTGGCAAAGCCCATCTCATGGGTCACCACAATCATGGTTATGCCGCTCTGCGCCAGCTCGACCATCACGTCGAGCACTTCTTTGATCATCTCCGGATCGAGCGCCGAAGTCGGCTCGTCAAACAGCAAGATCTTTGGCTCCATACACAGTGAGCGTGCAATCGCCACACGCTGCTGCTGACCGCCCGAAAGTTGCGTCGGATACTTGTTGGCCTGTTCGGGAATATGGACCCGTTCGAGATAACGCATCGCCAACTCTTCCGACTCCTTCTTACCCATGCCGCGCGCGCGTACCGGCGCAAGCATCAAGTTTTCGAGCGCGGTCAGGTGTGGGAACAGATTGAAGTTCTGGAACACGATGCCGACCTCACGGCGGATCGCCGTGACGTTCTTCATATCCTCGGTCAACTCGATTCCGTCGACAGTGATCTTTCCCTGCTGATGCACTTCCAGTCGATTGATACACCGGATCATCGTCGACTTGCCTGAACCCGAAGGGCCACAAACGACCATCCGTTCACCCGGCGCGACCGTAAGATTGATGTCGCGTAGAGCTTGGAAGTTGCCGAACCACTTTCCGACACCTTCTAACTCAATAATCGGCCCGTTAGCGTCTTCCGCCATCTGTTCGTTCTCCCGGTATTGGCGAATGTCATAAATACCGCCGCTGCACCGCAGCGCGGCTTACCGAAATCCTGTGTCCCCAAAAACGACGCGCGGAGTATACGCACTCTTGTGGTGAATGAAAGACTGAATATAACGCGTCATGGTGTCGCGACCCCAATACTCGCCTAATTGTGATGATGGAGCCCACCACACGGTTCGTTGACGATTGGTGTTGAAGTGCCGGCGGCAAGGCCTTAAAGGACGGCACCGCGATTACTCAGGAGGAAGCACGTGCGCCTCATTTCATACCGCCGACATGCAGATACCGGCATCGGCAAGATGGTCGATGACAAACGCTTCGTTGCACTTACGTACGTCAGACCGGATCTGCCGCGCACCCTTCGGGGACTCCTGGAACTGGGTCCTGCAGGCCTCAAAGCCGCTGAAGCGGCTGGTGGCGAGGGTGATTTCAGTATCGATGAGGTAACGCTCGATCCGGTGATTCCCGATCCTCCGGCCATCTGGTGCGTTGGTCTGAACTACGTAGCCCATCGCGAAGAAACCGGATCGCCGGTTAGCGAACAGCCGACATTCTTCCTCCGTATCGCCGCCAGCCAGGTCGGGCACCGGCAGCCGATGATCCGACCGCAGGCTTCAGACAAGTTCGACTACGAGGGTGAGCTCGCCGTCATAATTGGCACCGGCGGCCGGCACATCGAAGAAGCCGAGGCCTTAAGCCACGTCGCCGGCTATGCCTGCTACAACGACGGCACCATCCGCGATTGGCAGCGTCATACGTCGCAATTCGGTCCCGGCAAGAACTTCAGCGCCACGGGCGGTTTCGGTCCCTGGCTGGTGACCGCAGATGAGGTCGGCGACCCCTACAGTCAGACCCTGACAACGCGGCTCAACGAAGAAGTCATGCAAAACGCCTCTATCGATCTGATGATCTTCAGAATTGAGAAGTTGATTGCCTATCTCTCCACGATGTATCCGCTCAGCCCCGGCGATGTGATCAGCACCGGCACAGCCGGTGGCGTCGGCTTCAGGCGCGACCCGCCGGTATTCCTCAAGCCAGGGGACACGGTCAGTGTGGAGGTCAGCGGCGTCGGCAGCCTCGTCAATCCAATCGTCGAGGAATCCTAACGCAGGGCCATGCGCATCGCTGCCTTGCCGCGGCAAGTCGCGAGCCCAATTTGCGCCGCCGATCAATCGACTCTACGGGCACCGCGACCGTTCACCATCATATGTGCATAGCCGCACCGGTTCACGGTGGCACTTACGACTCCGAATACGGCATCAGGCCGACCGTCGGCGCACCCGAATAGTTGACGTAGACCGTCTTCTTGCGCAGATACAATTCAAGGCCGTGCAGTCCGTCGTCACCGCCAACGCCGCTCTCGCGATAGCCAACGTGGAAACCCTGCAGGCTTTCGGGACCATAGATCTCGCCGAAATTGACGTCGGTCACAGCCTGCATCACACGGCTTAGATCATTGGTAAAGAGGTAGGCCGACAGTCCATAGCGGCTCTGGTTGGTAATGGCGACCGCCTCCTCGAACGTCTTGAACGGCAGGATCGGTACGACCGGCCCAAAGATCTCCTGCTGCATGATCTCCATGCCGGGATCGACGTTCGTCAGCACGGCCGGAGCATACCAGTAGCCGTTTGGTGTCGGCGGCTTGGCGGGCCGCCCGCCCGCCAGTGCAACACTCGCCCCCTCCTTCACCGCTGCCTCGACATACCTCTCTACCTTTTCCAGTTCGCCGAGACTGACCTTGGGGCCGATATCGGTCTCTTCCTTTTCCGGGTCGCCCATTCGCATCGACTTTGACAGTTCGACAAAGCGATCGACAAACTCGTGGTAGATGTCGGCCTGCACCAACGTCCGCTCGTTGCAGATGCAGACCTGACCGCAGTTCATGAAGCGCGAGGTCGCCGCGCTCCTCACCGCCTGGTCGATATCAGCATCGGCCATGACGATGAACGGCGCCTTGCCACCAAGCTCGAGCGACACCTGCGTCAGCTGATCGGCGGCCACCTTCATGATGCGCTTGCCTGTCGGCACGCTGCCTGTCATCGAGATCAGATCAACGTCAGGCGATTTACTTAGTGTCTCGCCGACGGTCTCGCCGGCCCCGGTGACGATATTAACGACGCCCGCCGGCACGCCCGCCTCCTCGAACAAGCGGGCCATGAACAGTGCGCTCAACGGCGTCATCTCATGTGGCTTGAGCACGATCGTATCGCCAGCAATCATCGCCGGGGCGACCTTGCGGCTGACCAATGCGGTCGGATAGTTCCACGGAATGATTGCCGCAACGACACCTATGGGGACGCGCTGAATCCAGATCTGCTCGCCAGCGAAATCGGACGGCAGAATTTCACCCTGTATGCGGCGGGCGAACTCGGCGTAGTAGTCGAAGAATTCGGCAGCGCCAGAGACTTCGCCGCGGGCTTCCAATATCGGTTTGCCCTGCTCGCGGACAACGAGCTGGGAGAGTACCTCATGCTCGCGGCGAACGAGCTCGGCAATCCTGCGCATGACCTCCCCGCGCTCCAACGGGGCGAGCTTTCCCCACGCCGGCTGGGCCTTGCCAGCCGCTGCGATTGCCTTCTCAGTCTGCGCAGCCGTTGCCTCTGGAACCTCGGTAAACACCTCTCCCGTCGCCGGATTTACGACTGCGCGGGTCTCGCCCCCCTCACCCGCTTCCCACTTGCCGTCGATCAACATCAGCATGCTGTCGGTTTCCGTCATGCTACTTCTCCCTTGCCATTAGCCGCCCGCGCTGCGACCCGGCGTGCTGCCATCACTGCTGCGAACTCGATAGCCTCGACCATGCTCTGAGCATTGGCCTCGCCACGGCCAGCAATATCGAACGCCGTACCGTGATCCACCGATGTGCGAATTATCGGCAGCCCCAAAGTCACGTTAACGCCACTCAATCCCGTCCATCGCCCTGTCTCCGGGTCAACCGAAAAACCCAGCAGCTTGACCGGGATGTGGCCTTGATCGTGGAACATGGCGACGACTGCGTCAAATTCTCCGGCCACTGCCTTGACGAAGATCGTATCGCCCGGCAACGGGCCGTCGATCCGCACGCCGCGCTGCCGGAAATCCTCGATCAGCGGACGCAGAACGGCGCGCTCTTCATCGCCGAACATGCCGCCCTCGCCGGCATGTGGATTAAGGCCGCAGACACCGATGCGGGGATCGGCAATGCCGAGGTCATGCAGGGCCTCGATCGTCAACTCGATCACGCGCGTCACGCGCTTCGGCGTGACCAGTGAGGGAATTTTCGAGAGCGGCGTGTGCGTCGAAACATGCGTTACACGAAGCTGCTGATGG
>CAZCVU010000183.1:4760-5666 GCA_964501745.1 uncultured Flavobacteriales bacterium
CATGCAGCTATCGGCGCCGTCCGTGAGGTCTGCCAACAACTCGGTATGTCCAGCATAGCTATGGCCCGCGGCGTTGAGCGCCTCCTTGTTGATCGGCGCGGTGACGATCGCGTCGACACTCCCATCGAGCGTCAGCGCAACCGCCCGTTCGATCGCCTTGTAGGCCAAACGGCCAGCTTCGGCACTAACAGCACCGATAGGGAATTCCTGCTCTGCTGCGGCCGCTTCGTCAAACGGTAGGGAGGGCCATCCGCCGGGTCCGTCAGCAGGACCGATAACAACCTCGAGGTCGCAGGCTTGCGCCGCCCGCTGCAAACAGCTCTGCGCGCCCACTGCGATCAGGTCCATCTTGCCAGTCTTAACCGTAGGGCCGAGTTCTCGCACTGCTTTGAGGAGCACTTCGGGGCCGACCCCAGCAGGATCGCCCATCGTCAACGCAATCCGCGGTCTATCTGACGGCATGGTCGATGTCCTCAAGCCGATCAAGTAAAACGCAAAGGGCGTCGGCTGCACCGAACGCACCCGACTTCGAGATTACGGTCAATCCATCCCAACGGCCACCTTCGAGCTTGGAAACCGGAACCCCGGACATCAGCTCTCCCGATACCGCAAGCGAGCTCGCACCCGCATTGCTGACGAATCGGAACAGGGTGTCGCCGCCGACGACAAGAATCGAACCCGGACGCGGCAGCTGCGCAACGGCGATTGCCAGCAGCTCTGAAATCGTACTGCTGGCGGCAGTCCGACTGGTATCGGGTGGGATCCGGAACACCAGTACCGTTGAGCGGCCTGCGTCCAGGTAACCTGCAACCCTGTTCAACGCCTGCCTGCGCTCGTGCAGCGAACTCGGATCGACAGCGACGCAGATCCCCGGGACGCCAGCAGGGAACCTGCCGTGACAGCGCT
>CAZCVU010000184.1:0-5628 GCA_964501745.1 uncultured Flavobacteriales bacterium
TCCATCGACCGCCACAGCAAATCCAGCGGCGAGCCTTCCTAAATTCCGGCGAGCAATGCCCGCGATGCTTTAGACGAGAACCATTCCGTCTTCGGAAGCCGGCGCCTCAGCCGTGTCTTCCGGGCCAAGCAGGATCTCGTTGTGGGCGGCACCCGACGGAATCATCGGAAAGCAGTTTTCATGCGGATCCACAACCACCTCAACGACGACAGCGCGGTCGATAGCGATCATCTCCTTGATCGCATCGTCGACCTCCGAAGGCTTACTCACACGCAACCCGGCGGCGCCAAAGCTTTCTGCAAGCTTAACAAAGTCGGGAAGAGCTTCCATGTAGCTCTCCGAATACCGACCGCCATGCATCAACTCCTGCCAATGACGCACCATGCCCATATAGCGGTTGTTGAGGATAAAAACCTTCACTGGCAGCCGATACTGCATGATCGTCGATAGTTCCTGCATATTCATCATTACCGAAGCTTCGCCTGCAATATCAATCACCAGCGCATCGGGATGCGCTGCCTGCACACCCATCGCCGCCGGCAGCCCATAGCCCATGGTGCCCAGACCGCCCGACGTCATCCAATGATGCGGTTTCTCAAAGCGATAGTGCTGCGCCGCCCACATCTGGTGTTGGCCGACCTCGGTCGTGATGTAAGTTTCGCGGTCGCGGGTCAGCTCGTAGAGGCGCTGAATTGCGTATTGCGGTTTGATGATCTTCTTGTCAGAACGAAACGCGTAACAATCGCGGGCCTGCCACTTGGCGATCTGATCCCACCATGCTTTCCGCGCCTTCACATTGAGCCGCTTGGGTCGCTTCTTCAAGCGTTTGATCATTTCGTTCAGGACGTTGGCTGCGTCGCCGACAATTGCAATATCGACCTGCACATTCTTGTCGATAGAAGACGGGTCGATGTCGATATGAACCTTCTTTGAGCCCGGCGAAAAGGCGTCGGTCCGGCCCGTCACACGATCGTCGAACCGCGCACCGACATTGACCATGACGTCGCAACCGTGCATCGCCAGGTTGGCCTCGTAGGTGCCGTGCATGCCAAGCATGCCAATGAAATGCTTGTCCGAAGCCGGAAATGCACCAAGCCCCATAAGCGTCAGCGTGCACGGACTTCCGGTCAGGCGCACGAACTCGGTAAATAGCTTGTTTGCCCGCAAACCTGAATTGATGATGCCGCCGCCGCCATAGATGATCGGGCGTTTGGCATTCGCTATCAGCTCCACGGCGCGTTCGACTGCCTTCGCGTCGCCCTTGAGCTGCGGCTTATAGGTCTTGTGGCCGACGTCGATGGGAGCTGTATAGACGCCATCGGCAAACTGCACGTCCTTCGGCAAATCGACAACCACCGGGCCCGGACGGCCGCTACGCGCAACGTAAAACGCCTCGTGGATTGTCTCGCCGAGCTTGTCCACGTCCTTTACCAGATAGCTATGCTTCGTACAGGGGCGCGTAATGCCAACCGTGTCCGCTTCCTGAAAGGCATCGTTGCCGATCAAGTGCGTCGGCACCTGCCCCGTCAAACAGATGATGGGAATGCTGTCCATCAAGGCATCCGTAAGGCCGGTAACGGCATTCGTCGCGCCGGGGCCGCTGGTGACCAACAACACTCCGACCTTGCCCGTCGAACGCGCATAGCCTTCGGCAGCGTGCGCGGCGCCCTGCTCATGGCGCACCAGGATGTGTCGCAGCTCGTTCTGCTTAAACAGCTCGTCGTAGATTGGCAGAACAGCACCGCCGGGATACCCGAAGACGACATCAACGCCCTGATCAAGCAAGGCCTTGATGACGATCTGTGCTCCACTAAAACGCCGCTGTCCCATCGCTTCAACCTCTCACCTCACCGGCGCAGCGCGTCGCAAACGAAATTATGCCCATGAGGCGACTGCCCAGGGCTATTCGCGCTGCTGATCCGGCGGCTTAGAACAATAACGCGGGCAAACCAAGCCCGCGCGGTTGCGGACAATATGCGGTCATTCTGCGCCGGTCAACATCTTTTGACGAATAAATGAAAAGATTTCTTCTTCAAATCTTTCCGAATCTTGCGCATTACTAACCAAATCCGCAATGATCTGAGTACGAAACCATGTTGTCTGCCGCTTCGCATAGCGCCGTGTCGCTTGCTGTGCTTCCTTGAGCGCGCGTTCGAGCGGCATCAAACCATCAAGATACGAGCCAATCTCGACCACACCAAGCGCCTTCATGATCGGCAATCCCGGATCGAGACCCGCCGTCTGCAGGCGCCTGACTTCATCGATGGCGCCGGCCTCTATCATTCGGGCCAACCTGCTGTCACACCTGGCGTAGAGCACGTCTCGTGACGGCTGCAGCAGCACCGTTGAAAACAACAGGTGGGAGGGAGGGCCGGCCTTGGATTGCGCCTGAAAATCGGTAATCGAGCTGCCTGTCGCGTCGAGCACTTCGAGGGCGCGCATGACCCGCTGGCTGTCTTCGGGCTCGAGGCGATTAGCGGTGGCCGGGTCGCGCCGCACCAATTCCGCGTGCAGCGCCGCCGATCCTTCCTCGGCAAGACGCCGTTTCAGGTGTGATCGGATCTCGGCTGGAACGTCGGGTATCGGCGACAGCCCTTCGAGCAAGGTCTTGAGATACAGACCGGTGCCACCGACGACGATCGGCAGCCGACCGGCTTCGTGCGCCGCGGCAATCTCGGTTAGCGCTAGTGCGCACCAACGTGCCGCCGAACACTCATCGGTGGCGCTGAAAACACCGAACAATCGATGCCGCACGCGCGCTTCGTCCGCGGCTGACGGACGGTTGCTGAGAATTCGCAATTCTCTGTAAACCTGCACGCTGTCGGCATTGATGATGGTGCCGTCGAGCTTCTCCGCAACGCTCAGCGCAACCGCAGATTTGCCGCTTGCCGTTGGCCCCGCCAAGAGCAGCACCGGGAACGCCAACTCTGCACTCTCCGGAGCGTTTCGCTGTCGTGTTTTCGATACCGACATGGCATCCCATTCTTGAATAGCTGTGCCGCCACACCCAATATGCCGCGATGGAGCGCGTTTTCATCCTGATCGCCGATCCACGTACAGCCGTCATCGACGATAGCATGACGGTCGCTGTGGCGCAGGCGGTCAAGCCCTTCACCAATGAAGCTGTGTCGCCCGAGGTTAATTGGCTTGCACCTGGCGTCGCCTGTGAATTTGCTTGCTCCCTCACCGATCTGCAAGGGGCCATTGATGCCGCCCACAGCGCCGTCGCAGACGCCCCAGTCGATGTCTGCTGCCTGCCGCCCCAACAGCGTCGCAAACAACTGCTCGTGGCCGACATGGACTCAACGATCATTACTTTCGAGACAATCGACGAGGTTGCGACCGACGCAGACCCAGAGATTGGCGCAAAGATCGCCCAATTGACGAGACGCGCGATGGCAGGCGAGATGGAGTATGCCGAGGCCTTCCGGCAACGTACAGCGCTGCTGAAGAGCGCGCCCGCGGCGCTGCTCGATGGGGTCCGCGACCGCATTACACTCACCGATGGAGCGCGCGAACTGGTCGCGACGATGCATGGCGAGGGCGCTGTGTGTGCGCTGATTTCGAGTGGCCTTACGGTCTTTACCGACCATGTAAGGGACGTCTTGGGCTTTGACCATGCCTGGGGAAATCGGATCGAACTCGACGACGGCCGCATTACCGGCCGGACGATCGATCCGATCCGAGCCGGCCGTGCAAAGCTTGAAACGCTACGCGACCTGCGACGGCAATATGACCTTTCCCATGAGGCCACTATGGCCGTCGGCGACGGCGCAAACGATGCCGAGATGATCGATGAGGCTGGGCTCGGCGTCGCCTTTCACGCCAAGCCGATACTCGCCGAGCACGCCGCAGCGCGCATTGATCATGGCGACTTGACGGCGCTGTTATACCTACAGGGCTATCGACTGGCGGAGCTTCGACGCTAGCTGGCGCCGGCGCCCTTGGTCTGGGCATCCCTGGTTAGCGTCATGGCAACAATGTTTGCGGCCAGCATCGCGGCAGCAATGAAGTAGAAGACCGCCTTTAGACCGTAGATGTCCGCGATCATGCCGCCGATGATCGGCATCGCGACGGCGAGCCCGGACTGCATCCCAAACATCAGGCTCGTCGCCGAGCCGCCAAGACGTTCCGGTGTCAAATCCAGCATCCAGCTCTGCACGACTGGCCGGACCGCATAGAGCGACAACCCAAGCACCGATACGCCGACGATATAAGCGACATCATTGGTCACAAAGGTCAGCGCAACGATCAGTATCGTCGTTCCGCTCAAACCCGCAACCACGACGGGACGCCGGCCGACACGGTCGGAGAGAATCCCGGCGACGGGCGTGGCAATCATGCCGCCGACTTGCATTCCCATCAGCGCCACACCCATCCAGAGTGGCCCGAACTCCATGACATCTGCCAGATAGAGCGGCAAGAAGGCGAGAAGCCCGGTTTGCGCCATCGACCGCAAGCCGGTCATCAGGCACAACCCCAGGACGGCCCGTTCCTTGACCACCGACCACATGCCAACGAAATAATCCCGCAGTCCCATGCCTCGCGGACCACCATCCGCCGCTAGGCCATCACGCGGCAGCAGAAAGACCAACAGGATCGCCGCAACGCCGAAGATCGGCAGCGAATTGGCGACCGCCGCCCCCTGCCAAGTAAACGACAGCAGTAGAGCGCCAGCGGCGAGCGGTGCCACGGCATCCCCGAGGTTGGCACCGAGACCGTGGATGGCGAGCGCGTAGCCACGACTCTTGGGGTAGTTGGAGGACAGATAGGCGATCGCCGGCGGATGCCATAGGTTGTTTGTCGCCCCAATCATCAGGACCATTGCGCACAGCACGAGATACTGTTTGGTGAATCCAAACATCATCAGCGCAGCGCCACCGACGGCAAGCGAGATAAACTGGAAGAGGACGCGCCGGCCCGTTATGTCCGTCAAAAGTCCGCTCGAGAAATTGGCCACCAACGCGCCAGTGTGAAATAGCGCGACGAACAGACCAGCCTCGCTATAGGTGAGCCCGAGATCTTTGGCAATGAATGGGACCAGCAGATAGAAGGTCGCAGCCGACCAGTGCGTCCCGCTATGACCGAGGCTGGTCAACAGAATGGTCGTCTGACCCCTGATCCGGGTCAGCAGATTCAGCGCAATTTCGGACAATCGATTGGATCTCTTGGCGGATGGAGCGTCAGAATACACGTCTGACGATGCAAAGAAAACGCTCCCTGCTATCGCGCCGGCACAATTCGAAGCGACAACATGAAATGCTTTTCCGGCAATCCGCCGAGGCAACAAAGACGGCGGTGACGCAATGCCACCCCCGCCTCATTGTCGCCGGCGATTTGCCGGTCGAACGCGATCAGCTGGTTTTGATGCGAAGCGCAATATGGTCCTTAACGTCGCCCCGCTGCACCTGTAGCAGCACCGAGCGCCGGCCGAGCTTAAGAGCTTCCTGGACCTTTTCCTCAATCTCCTTCGGCGATGTCACCCTGATCTGATTGACTTCCACGATGACGTCACCCGGACGCAACCCTTTGCGGACCGCATCGCTCTCCGCGTCAATGTCGGTGATGACAACGCCTTCGATATCGTCAGCGAGCCCGAATTTTTCGGCCAGTTCTTTCGTCAGGCCG
>CAZCVU010000185.1:0-5584 GCA_964501745.1 uncultured Flavobacteriales bacterium
GGCACGACACGAATCGGTTTGCCGAACTGCAAGACGATCGCTTGTTCGGTCTCGCGCACGGTGAACAAGGTCTGCGCTGCCGTAAGTCCAACGACGATGACGATGATTCCGAGAATGGCCAGTTTGGTTCGGCTCATGATTGTGGTCTCCGCAGGCTGCTAGCGCGTTGCCGCTAGTTGTTACCTTCTTTGCTTCGTTTGTTGATTTCGGGCAGCGCCAGATACGGCACGACGCCCTGCCCGCTGCCCAACGGTCCGTCGATGATGACCTTGTCGGCCGAGCCAAAGACCTGGCCAAGCGTCTCAAGAAACATGCGCCGTTTGGTGACCTCGGGCGCGACCCTGTAAGCGTCGTACACCGAGATGAAGCGTTGGGCCTCGCCGTCGGCCTCCTTAATCAGGCGCTCACGATAGGCGGTTGCCTGCTGTATCATCTGCTCCGCCTCGCCGCGCGCCTCCGGTACGATGGAGTTGGCGTAGGCTTGCGCCTCGTTCTGCAGCCGCACTTTGTCCTGGCGCGCGCGCTGCACGTCGTTGAAAGCATCGATGACTTCGCCTGGCGCATCGGATTTCTGCAGGCGAACATTTTCGATGCCGATACCCGATTGGTACGAGTCGAGAATCGACTGCAAAAGTTCCTCCGTGCGCTCTTCTATCTGCTGACGTCCCACGGTGACGGCGTCGTCAAAGCTGGACTGACCAACAACCTCGCGCATCGCGCTTTCGGCAGCGCGTTTGACCGTCGCCTCCGGGTCACGGATATTGAACAGAAAAGCCACCGGGTCGCTGATCTTCCACTGCACTTGGAAATCGACGTCGACGATGTTCTGATCGCCCGTGAGGATTGTGCTTTCTTCCGGTACATCGCGCGCCACGCCACCGCGTGTGCCGGCGTCGGCCGTGCCGCGGAAACCGACGTCGACCCGATTGATCGCTTCTACCTGAGGTGTGAGCACCTCGCCGATCGGTGCCGGCAGATTGTATTTGAGACCTGGGCCGGTAACCTCCCAAAGCCTGCCGAAGATCAACTCCACGCCCTGTTCGCGCGGGTCGACGGTGTAAAAACCGGTCGCTAGCCAAACCGCAATAACCGCCAGGACGATCAGAACCGCACCCTTGGCGGAACCGCCACCGCCCGGTATGAATTGTCGAATCCGGTCTTGCCCTTTTCGTAGAAGCTCTTCGATGTCCGGAGGTTGTCCTCCACCACCACGCCCCCACGGGCTCTGACCACCGCCGCCCCATGGCCCGCCGCCATTATCGCTCTGCCAAAGCATATCTTCTATTCCCGGGTGAATTGTTTCGCCGTAAGGTATCGGCCACCAACGCTTCCCAAGCGCGGTTCCTTTAACATATATGAGAGCATGATGTCGGCGCAAAGTCCAATGACGCCTGACGATCACATGATAGCGAGCGACAACCCGGTGAATCCGCCGGATGAATCAAAGGAGCTTCCATGGCACAGGTCACTGAACAGCAGATTCTTGACGCCCTGAAGGAGGTACTCGATCCGGACCATGGAACTGACATCGTGTCACTCGGAATGGTCACCGGCATCATCATCAAAGACGGCAATATCGGGTTCGCGATCGAAGTCGACGCGGAGCGCGGGCAGCAGTTGGAGCCGATGCGCAAGCAAGCGGAAAAGACCGTGGCGGAACTCCCAGGCGTGTTGTCGGTATCCGCGGTGCTGACGGCCGATCGCGCTGCGGCCAACGCGCCCGCCGGCACTTCGCCCGGCCCGGCAGGCGAGCAGGCCGGCCCGGCGCGCGCCGGAGGTATCTCCCCCCCGGGGGTCCAGCACATCGTTGCCGTAGCCAGCGGCAAGGGAGGCGTTGGCAAATCAACGACTGCCTCCAATATCGCGTTGGGCCTTGCCGCCAAGGGATTGCGCGTCGGCATGCTTGACGCCGACATTTATGGGCCGTCGCAGCCACGTTTGCTCGGCATCACCGGCCAGCTAGAGGTAAGCGACGCCGACAAACTGGAGCCGCTCGACAGTCACGGCATCAAGGTAATGTCGATCGGCTTCCTGGTGCCTGAGGATACGCCAATGATCTGGCGCGGTCCGATGGTCACCAGCGCCCTGCAGCAGATGCTGCGCGAGATCGAATGGGGAGAGCTCGACATTATGGTCGTCGACATGCCGCCGGGGACGGGAGATGCGCAACTCACGATGGCGCAGCAGGTGCCGCTGGCCGGCGCCGTCATCGTCTCGACGCCGCAGGACATTGCGCTTTTGGATGCGCGCAAAGGCCTCAACATGTTCCGCAAGGTCGACGTGCCGGTACTCGGTTTCATCGAAAATATGAGCTACTATGTCTGTCCCAAATGCGGCGATCGGGCAGATATTTTCGGACATGGAGGCGCAAAGGATGAGGCGGAAAAATTGGAAACCGAATTTCTCGGTGAGATTCCCCTCGATATTGCGATCCGTGAAACTTCCGATCAAGGGCATCCGATTGTGATCAGTCAGCCCGATACTGTCCATGCGGCAGCCTATCTGAAGATCGCCGACCGGATTTGGCAGAAGCTCACCGAGGAAATCGAGACCTCAAAACGAACTGCGCCAAAAATAGTCGTCCAATAATGCTGGCAATTCGAGTAGTGGCAGGTGCGTTTGCGGCAGCTCTTCTGATCGCTTTGACCGCCGTCCCAGCCCATGCCAGCGGCGGCGATCAACAACTTTGGGCGCTCAAACGTATCAACCTGTTCCGTGCGCAGCACGGCCTCGAGCCGCTGGCGATGGAGGCGCGTCTGGCAATGGCTTCCCAGCGCCACGCCGAGGATATGGCAAGCAATGGTTTCTTCAGCGACAACGGTTCCGACGGCTCCTCACTCGAAATACGCGTCCGGCGTGCCGGATATCCTTACCGCCAGGTAGCGGAGCAGTTGGCACTCGGCTATCCCGGCTTTGACAGTGTCGTGGATATGTGGATGCAGCGCGCCGCCAGCCGCCGAACCCTGCTGTCGCCAAACCTGGTTGAGGCAGGCGTCGGCTATGCCTCGACCAATCTGGTCATCGAAGGTAAACGGTTCGACCATTTTTGGGTTCTCATTCTTGGCGAACCCACGCGGCCTGCAGAGAGCGATTGGCAGCGCCAAGTTCTCGAACGCGTCAATATCTTTCGCTCACAATACGGTCTTCGGCCACTGGGAATCGACCGGCGACTAAACAAGGCTGCGCAGGCACATGCCAGCGACATGGCCTACAGCGATTACTTTGACCATGTCGCGCCCGACGGCAGCAGCGCTGGCGAGAGGGCACGGCGCTTCGGATATCCATGGCGACGCATCCGCGAAAACATCGCCGCAGGTCAGGCCACGCCGCGCGAAGTCGTAGAGGGTTGGATCAAGTCCAGTTCACACCGTAGCGCCATGCTCGACAGCTACGTCGAAGAGGCGGGAGTCGGTTATGTCTATCTATCCGAGGATGATGGACGCGCACGACACCACCATTATTGGGCCTTGAGTCTGGGGCAGCGCTGACAACAAACTACCAACATCCGGGACAAGCGACAGGATTGGGGGACGTCATGCGGGAAAATCGCCTGCGCAGGCTGTGGCAGGAGGGTGGAACGGCCGTCAACTGCTGGCTGACCATCAATAGCTCTGTTTCAGCCGAGGCACTGGCCCAACTGGACTGGAACTCGATGACAGTTGATCTTCAGCATGGGCTGGTGGACTGGGACGCCGCCGTTCCGATACTGCAGACCATATCGGCGACCGACGTGGTGCCGATGATGCGGGTCCCCTGGAATAACCCGGCCTGGATCATGCGCGCCCTCGATGCAGGTGCCTACGGCGTTATCTGCCCGATGGTCAACAGCAGCGCCGACTGCGAGGCCTTCGTCGGCGCCTGCCGTTATGCGCCGGCGGGTTACCGCAGCTGGGGACCGGTTCGCGGGCTGATCTACGGCGGCCCGGACTATTTTCAACATGCGAACGATACAGTTTTGGCGATCGCCATGATCGAGACGGTCCAGGCCATGGCAAATCTAGACGAGATAATGTCCATCAAAGGGCTGGATGCGATCTATGTCGGTCCCAACGACTTGGCGGTGAGCCTTGGGTACGAACCGCAGTACGCGCCGAAAGACCCGGAAGTCGGTGAGGCGATCGACACCATTCTTGCGGCCGCGCTTCGCCATGGCATCGTTCCCGGAATTCACTGCGGCAGTGCCGATATGGCAGCTGAGATGACAGCCAAGGGATTTCAGCTCGTCTCGTTGATGTCGGACGCCCGGCTCCTGGTGGACGCGGCCGCTGGCGCCATTGCCACCGCGAGGGGGACATGATTCAGGCACCAACGACATGCGTTGCGCAAGCGTAGGACTTGTCATCACCGATTTGCTCTGACAGGTTTGCGGAGGTTAACAAGAATCGGTCAATTCGGCGTACAAAAGCGGGAGGATAAGTGAAATGGATGTGCGTGCAGCCGTTGCCCACGAGGCAGGCAAACCCCTGACAATCGAAACCGTTCAACTCGAAGGCCCCAAAGAGGGCGAGGTCTTGGTCGAGATCAAGGCGACCGGCATTTGCCACACTGACGCCTTTACCCTCTCTGGCGAGGATCCCGAGGGCTTATTCCCGGCCATTCTCGGCCACGAAGGAGCTGGCGTCGTGGTCGAAACCGGCGCTGGAGTACAGTCGGTAAAGCCGGGCGATCACGTGATTCCGCTTTACACGCCGGAATGCCGCCAGTGCGAGTATTGCCTCAACCCGAAGACCAACCTGTGTCAGGCGGTCCGCGAGACGCAAGGACAAGGCCTGATGCCCGATGGCACGAGCCGCTTCTCGCTCAACGGCAAGCCGGTGCTCCACTATATGGGAACATCGACCTTCGCAAACTTTACCGTATTGCCAGAAATCGCCGTTGCCAAAATCCGTGAAGACGCACCATTCGACAAGGTCTGCTATATCGGTTGCGGTGTGACGACGGGAGTCGGCGCCGTCCTCAACACGGCCAAGGTCGAGGCTGGGTCGAACGTTGTCGTCTTCGGGCTTGGGGGCATCGGCCTAAATGTCATCCAGGGCGCCAAATTGGCGAGCGCCAACATGATCGTCGGCGTAGACATCAATGACAGCAAGAAGGCGCTGGCCGAGAAATTTGGCATGACTCACTTCGTCAACCCCAAGGAGGTGGATGGAGACATCGCACCCCACTTGGTTGAGCTGACAGGCGGTGGAGCTGATTACAGCTTCGAGTGTATCGGCAACGTCAACACGATGCGCCAGGCGCTCGAGTGCTGCCACAAGGGTTGGGGTGTCTCGGTCATCATCGGCGTCGCCGGATTGGGTCAGGAGATCGCCACGCGACCCTTCCAGCTCGTTACAGGACGCGTCTGGAAAGGGACAGCGTTTGGTGGCGCACGGGGCCGCACCGATGTTCCACAGATCGTCGATTGGTATATGGACGGCAAGCTCAATATCGACGACCTGATCACCCACACCATGCCGCTTGAGAAGATCAACGACGCATTCGACCTGATGCATGAAGGCAAATCGATCCGCAGTGTCGTCTTGTTTTAAGGTCCGATCGTTGACACCGTCCGCCGTGGCGCAGCGCCACGGCGGACGACTCG
>CAZCVU010000186.1:0-5582 GCA_964501745.1 uncultured Flavobacteriales bacterium
ACGCTGTCGGGCAGACGGCGCTCCACCATGCGACGCGCGCGCGCGGCAGCGAGAAGCGGCGTGTCAACCGGCACATACACGATATCGTTGACCACCGCATGCGACGGCAGGGCGTCCAGCTCGATCCTGAGCGCTGGCTGACCCGTCATCCCAAGGCTGGTGGTGTTGACGAGCAAGCCAGCGTCCCGCAGCGCCGCACCACGCTGGTCCCAGCGAACAGGCTCGCAAGGCGCACCGAAGGCAGCCGCGAGAGCCTCGGCCCGCGAATGGGTGCGGTTGCAGATGCGAATCTCCGGCACCGCCGCGTCGATTAGTGAGGCAACGATAGCCCGCGCCGCGCCGCCCGCCCCCAGCACAACAGCCGGCCCTTGTTGAGGCTTCCACTCGCCGCCGACACTGAGGTTTTCGAGAAACCCGATCCCGTCCGTGTTGCGGCCCGCCAGTTTCCCGTCGCCGGTTACCGTCACCATGTTCACGGCACCAATGCGCTGCGCCGGCTCATCGAGTTCATCACACAAGTGCAACGCATCTTCCTTGTGGGGAACGGTGATGTTGACGCCTCTGTAGCCTAGTAAAGGGAGCGCACGCAGCGCTGTCTCAAGACCGTCCGCGGGCACGGCAAGCGGCAGGTAGAGGCCGTCTATTCGATGCTCGCGAAGCCAGTAGCCGTGAAGGTGTGGCGACAGCGAATGGGACACCGGCCAGCCCATTACTCCCGCCAGATGCGGTGCCGCCGGGACGGTCATTGGCTGGTCAATCCCTGGCCGCGCAGAAACGCGACAAGCGGCAGGAGCGGCAAACCGAGAATCGAGAAGTAGTCGCCGTCGATCTTTTCGAACAACTGCACGCCGCGCGCCTCAACTTGATAGGCGCCGACCGACTGAAAGGCCTGTTCGGAAATCTGGTCGAGGTAGGTATCGAGAAATTCGTCGCTGAAATCGCGCATGGTAAGCGAGGATTGATCGTTGTAATGCCACAGGCGAATACCGTCCCTTACGGCGACGACACTGGTCACGAGTGCATGGGTCTTACCGCGAAGCGCTATCAAGTCTGCTCTTGCGCGGTCAATATCTGTCGGCTTGTCATAGAGAATACCGTTGCAATCGAGCACCTGATCAGCGCCGATAACGAGACATCCCGGGTGACGAATTGCCACCCGTTGAGCCTTGAGTTCAGCCAAGGTTTCGGCGATCTCCGTAGAGGTCGCCTGGGCACCGTGAAGCGACGACTTTACCTGCTGCTCGTCAACAGGCGGCGGGTCGCAAAGAAATGCAAAGCCGGCGTTGTCGAGCAATCTGCGCCGCAGTTCGCTGGCAGAGGCGAGGACAAGGGTTATCCGCGGATCAGCCATCGGCCGCTTCGGCTTCCCGCCGCCGCTCCAGCAACTGAAAGATCGCAGTTGCGGTCTCCTCGATGGACCGCCGGGTCACATCGATGACCGGCCATCTCCGTTCCCGGAAAACGCGCAGCGCGGCGCCGACTTCATCCCGCACCACTTCAAGGTCGGCGTACGAAGACCTGCTGTCTTCACCGATCACGCGCAACCGGTTGCGGCGGATTTGGACGAGTCGTTCAGGTTCACTCGTCAGACCCACGACCATCGGCCCCGAAACGCTGTCCAGCGCCAACAGTTCCTTGGGTAATGGAACGCCTAGCACGAACGGCACGTTTGCGGCCTTGACGCCTCGATTCGCCAAGTAAATGCAGGTCGGCGTCTTCGACGACCTCGAAACCGCCACAAGCACGACATCTGCATCCACAAGCTTTGACACTCCTTGACCATCATCCTGCTCCATAGCAAAAGTCATTGCATCTATGCGGCTAAAATATTCGGCGTTGAGCTCATGTTGGCGGCCAGGCTGGCCACGAAACTCCGTATCCAGAAGCTTCGTGAAAGAGGCGATTACGGGATCGAGAACCGCGATACACGGCATCTGTATTTCCCTACACCCATCCTCAATCGTTTGCCGCAGCAGGTCATCGACAACGGTGTACATGACAACCCCGGGATTATCCTTCAGCTGCCGCAAAACATGATTTACCTGTGCAACTGTACGTATCATCGGCCAGTTATGCTCGACCGTATCAACATTCCTAAACTGCACGAGGCAAGCCTTTGCAACGCCGCGAACGGTCTCGCCGGTTGCGTCGGAAAGCAGATGTAGGTGAAAAGATACCATCGGTTGCTGCGATTCCGGTCCGTCTAGAATCCGTTTGCTAGAAACATGTTGAAGAAAGTGTCAGAGCGGGGATTAACTCGGTCGACATCGTCTTGGCCAAAATTCCACTCCCGTCGTAGCAAATTTCCCGGACAGAGATATACGGTCGGGATAGTCAACTATGACGTCGTTGAAATGCCGGGACAACTGGTGTGAGAGAAACTAGTATCCCCGCTTTCACCTCTTTCTCAGGTCGTCAAAGTGCTGGCGGAGCTTCCACTTCCTCGTACTTCTGCACAGCTTGGCCGACACGGGTGGAAAAGTGAGATTAGTTGTTGGATTATCATTAATCCCCGCAATCCACCGCAATACTACTACTACCATATTAAAGTAGATTCTTAGAGTTATAGAGATTGATGAAACCTGCTGGCCAGCCGATCAACGATTCAGCACATCACAAAACTGAGGCAGCAAAACCGCTGCTAAGCGTGCTTGCTGGAGCGGTACAAAGACCGCCGCCGATCTGGCTGATGCGACAAGCGGGTCGCTATCTGCCGGAATATCGGGCGCTTCGGTCGCAAGCCGCCGGCTTTCTCGACCTGTGTTATGATCCAAGCCTTGCCACCGAGATAACGTTGCAGCCGGTGCGACGGTTTGCTCTTGATGCGGCAATCATATTCTCGGACATACTGGTCGTGCCAGACGCGCTTGGGCAGGAAGTCGGTTTCGTGGAGGGAGAGGGGCCGAAACTATCGCCGATCAGCGACACGGCTGATATTGCGAAGTTGGAATTGTCACGGGTAACTGAGCAGTTGAGCCCGGTTTACCGGGCCATTGCAAAAGTCAGGCAAGAACTTTCAGCGGACGCTTCGCTGATTGGTTTTGCCGGTGCCCCCTGGACTGTTGCGACCTACATGATTGAAGGTGGATCGAGTCGGGACTTCATGTCGGTGCGGCAATGGGCCTACACGGCACCAGATCAATTTGGGCGCCTGATAGACCTTTTGATCGAGGCAACGTCAGTGCATCTATGCAATCAGATTGAGGCCGGTGCGGAGGTTGTGCAGCTGTTCGATAGTTGGGCGGGTGTGCTCACGGCAGATGGGTTTCAGCGTTGGGTGGTTGAACCAACCGCGGCCATAGTTCGACATGTAGGTAAGCGATTTAAGAAAGTTCCTATTATCGGCTTTCCGCGCGGCGCGGGTCTTGGATATCTGGAGTATGCAGAGCATACCGGCGTTAGTGCAGTTAGCCTTGATAGTACCATTTCGGCTGAATGGGCAGCGCGCGTCTTGCAGCCATTGGTTCCCGTCCAAGGCAATTTGGATCCGCTTATGTTGCTAGCCGGCGAACAACCGAGAAATGATGCCACGGATCGAATCTTGCGCGCGCTTGGCGACGGACCGTTTGTCTTCAATCTTGGGCATGGGGTGATTAAGGAAACGGCACCCGAGCAGGTTGAAGAGCTCGTTCAGTTCGTCCGGACTTGGCAAACCCCCGAAATCGACTGAGCGTACAGGAAAGACTTGGGTGGTAAATGGCCGAGCAGCAACAGAAGACTGCGGTTGTTCTTTTCAACCTGGGTGGGCCGGATAGCCTGGAAGCGATTAAACCGTTTCTTATCAATCTCTTCAGTGACCCTGCGATCATCGATGTTCCCTCGTTTATTTCCTGGGCGCTTGCCCGGTATATTGCTTGGCGCCGTGCACCCCTCGCAAGACGTATGTATGAGCAAATCGGCGGCGCATCTCCGCTGTTGGCGCATACCGAGGCACAGGCTCGCGCGCTCGAGGCGGCGTTGGTCGATTTGGGTGAGGTGCGATGTTTCATCACGATGCGCTATTGGCATCCGCGAAGCGATGCCACGGCAGCCGAGGTTAAACGTTTTGCACCTGATAGAGTGGTGTTGCTGCCGCTCTACCCTCAGTTCTCGCGAACAACCTCCGGATCATCTCTCAAGGATTGGCATACTGCCGCCGCCCAGGCCGGGCTGGACGTTTCAACAAGCACGATCTGCTGTTATCCAACACATCCTGACTATGTTGCAGCTCTCGCACAAAGTCTGCGCGCTTCATTGTCTGAACCAAGATCAGCCTCACGTGTGCGCATCCTGTTTTCTGCGCATGGTCTTCCGAAGAAGGTTGTCGCCGCCGGCGATCCCTACCAATGGCAGATCGAACAGACGGCCGCCGCAGTCGTATCGGCCTTGGGAGTACCAGACCTTGATTGGCTAATCTGCTATCAGAGCCGCGTCGGCTGGCTCGAATGGCTTGGCCCTTATACGGAGCACGAGTTGGAGCGCGCGGCGCGCGATCAAGTGGGCGTCGTGATCGTGCCGATCGCATTCGTCTCGGAGCACTCGGAGACGCTTGTGGAACTCGATATAGACTATCGGGAGCGGGCCGAGCGGTTGGGGGTACCGTACTATCGGCGTGTGCCGACGCTGGGTACCAATGCAGCTTTCGTGACCGCGCTAGCCGCTATGGTGCGCCAGGCGGTGGAACGGGGTTCGGGTCCGATCAGCGGCGGCGGCGGGCGTATTTGCCCCGAGCCAATGCGGTGTTTGTTGTCAGTTAGCGCTGGAGATGCAGATGGCTGAACTCTATCCCTGGATTAGGGCGTTGCATATTATCTTCGTGATCGCCTGGATGGCTGGGCTGCTCTACCTGCCGCGGCTATTCGTCTATCATTGTCAGGCTGAGACCGGCTCACCGCTGGCGGAAACGTTCAAGGTCATGGAACGCCGGCTGCTAAAGGCAATCATGAATCCGGCGCTGATCGCCGCCTGGGTTTTTGGCCTTTCCCTGATGTTCTTTGGCGAGATCTGGCGCGAGCCGTGGATGCACGCCAAGTTTCTCCTCCTCCTCTTGCTGACCGCAGCCCATCTCAGCATGGCACGCTGGCAGCGCGCTTTCGCCGAGGACCGCAACGCGAAGTCGGAGCGTTTCTACCGCATCGCGAATGAGGTGCCGACTGTGTTGATGATCTTCATTGTCATCTTGGCGGTGGTCAAACCTTGGTGATCGGCGGCCTGGATCCGGAGCGTATGCGGCTGTCCCAACGCGCTCGAATGGCGGTGCGCAACTCTGGAGACCCATTTCGAGACGATTTCCCCGGGGGCTTGAAACGGCCAGCGCAGTGCATAACTAATTGACTTAGGCTGCGGCTTTCGAGTAAGGGGTAAAGGCGAAAGCCAGGCCCGAACTGGCAGCGTTGTTTTCAAACACGTCATTCCCTTCCAATTGACCCAGCGCCACCTCTAGGTCGAGCGCCTTTCGGAATAGGTGGTGCGGTCGCTCCACACGCAGTTGTTGGTAAACCAACATGCAACTCCAAGAACTTATGCAAAAGACACCGGCGGACCTTCTGGCCTTTGCAGAAGAGCTCCTGATCGAGAATGCGAGCAGCCTGCGCAAGCAGGAC
>CAZCVU010000187.1:0-1438 GCA_964501745.1 uncultured Flavobacteriales bacterium
TGTTAACCCTGAAGTGCCGCATCCGCGCTGGAGTCAGGCGGTGGAACATGCCATCGACTCAGACGAGCCGATCCCGACGCAGCTGTATAATGGCTACGGTGAATTCGTCGCCGGCCTTTACCAGGGTATGTCGGGCGAACAATTGTTTATGTAGGACAGACGAAAAACCGGGCCCCGTATGGGGCCCGGCAAGTTGAACAGGGAGGCTTTACGTCTGGGAGACGTAGGATCCGAAGACCCTTCTTCCGGACTAGCTGCCCGGAAGCCGGTGAACAAGTTCACCGTACTCTTGTTAGATAGGTAGTCATGTACCCTGCGTGAAGAGCGGTTTCTTCAATGCCGCCATGCGTTTTTTGCATAGCTCGACAGGTATTCATCTAATCGTTGTAGATATCTGAGGTTGTTCGGCTTTTGCGCGACATTCTCAGGCATCCATCTCCGCAACCTTCTGCAGGAGAAAGTCGCGAAAGATGGAGATTCGTTTGGAATGGCGTAGTTCCTCTGGATAGATAAAATACGCCCTAACTGAGGGCCCTGACAGATCCGGCAAGACGCGCTTGATGTCGACGTCGTCGGGAATCATGAAGTCGGGCAATGCTGCCAGACCCAATCCGCTCCGCGCGGCGCGGTAGACGCCGTAAAGGTTGTTGACGCGTAATATCGGCTGGCGACGTTTGTCTGGCTGCGTGCCGACATCAAGCAGCCAGTTCATCGATGCAACAGGTGGTGGCGTGTCGTATCCGTAGACGATGATCCGGTGGTGATCCAAATCCTCAACTTTTTGGGGAATGCCGTTGCGCTGCAGGTAGCTGTGTGACGCATAGACATGCGTCAAGACGGTAAGCAGTCGCCGCTGGATCAAGTCAGGTTGTCGCGGTGGCTCCATGCGGATGGCAATGTCGGCCTCTCGCATCGAGAGATCGACCTCCCCGTCGGTCAGCAAGAGGCTGACTTCGATTTCCGGAAACAGCTCGATGAATTCCTTGATGCGCGGTGTCAGCCAGCTCGATCCAAACGCTACCGTAGTCGAAACCTTAAGCGGTCCCGAGGGCCGTTCACGGCTGTCCGAAAGCCGCGACTCGGCCATCGCAAGTTCATGATAGACGCGCCGCACCGTACGGTGTAGCAACTCGCCCTGCTCGGTCAGGATAAGGCCCCGCGCATGGCGATGAAACAGCAGCTGATCGAGACTTTCCTCAAGCGCACCGATCTGGCGACTAACTGCCGACTGGCTGAGATTTAGCCTCTCACCGGCATGCGTAAAGCTCCCGGCCTCTGCAACCGTATGAAAAACCCTGAGCTTGTCCCAATCCATCATGTAGCTCGCAATCTGCGTCGGCGTGGCTAGAACCCGAACATATGGTCAAGACTGAACGCAGATTGGCCGCGGATCAGTCCGTGATAGCCGAACAGCCGACAGGTAACGTCACGAACGATC
>CAZCVU010000187.1:1448-5579 GCA_964501745.1 uncultured Flavobacteriales bacterium
AGGCGTGCTCGCCGGCATCCTTGCGAACCGTGTCGTCAAAGGTCTCTGCGTAGTGCCACAGCAACGAGCCGCCGCAGGGAATCGCAACTGCTTTTCGCGCGACCTCGCCACCCTGTGCATTATGAAGCACTAGTTCAGTTGTGGATGTCTCGTGCCAAGGCGTTGAGGCTGGATAGATCAAGTGGCACATCGTGTCGGCTGGGGCGGCCCCAAGGCGCAGGAACAGCCGCGTCGAAAGGCCTGGTGCGCGGCCGCTATAGGATTGCGGTTCGTTTCGGTAAGTCAGTACAGTGTTGAATATGTGCGCGCCAAAACTCGTTTCCGCCGCATGCCCGCACTGCTTGTCTTCGTAGCGGAAGAGGCCATGCAGCCAACCGTCGGCGTCGCCTCCGTCCTGGAAATCATAGATCAGTTCCATGTGGCCGTAGCCACTCTCGAGCTTGCCATTGGCTCCGCCATCCAACATGTCGTCGACGTCAAGCGCTACCGCGTGGTCGCGGGGCAAGCATCCGAGAGGTTTCCTGGCTACTTCCAGCCCCGATGCATCGTAGAGGGCGACCGCCACCGGCAGGTTGGTCTGAGCCGTCGACATAGGTGTCGGCAGAGCGATACTGCGAAATCGCTTGGTCGGTAGAACCGGCGCCGGCAGCAAGTAGTTCTTTCCCATCAGGTTGGAGAGTTCCGCGATATGCGGGTCGGGCTCGAGGTCAATTCGTTCCACGTTGGGGTGGGCGATGCGGATTCGGCCCGCTGCGCTCTCCACCTCGTAGCGCGGCCGCACGAAGTGTTTGCCAGCGTGAATTTCGATCTGCTCGGGCCAACTGACGTCGGGAAGCAGTGTCGCGACGTCGAGGGCGTAGGTCGCAAACGGCGCAATCTCCAGATCCAAAGGCACGACGTTACTTCGACCCATCCGGTTTAAACCGATGCCGCCAGATGGAATCGGGCAGGGGTGGCTGTTCTGCACCCAGAGTACGACCCGTTCTCCGCGGGCCGGCGCAGGCAGTCCTGCATAGCGGTCGGCAGGCCACGCGTTGGCGTCATGAGTGCAGGAGAACACGGAGTCATCGTCGCCATAGGTATCGAGCGCGTATTTCACGATGTCATGGCCGGCGCCGGCAATCACGTGGATGAAGAGCTGCCCGGTAAACGGAGTCAAATCGAACCGCCGGCGCGTCTCCGCGCTGTCGACGACTATCGGTACGGCGGCGTCCGCATACTCCTCCAGCCACTGGGCGAGTATGGCTCCGTCCTCGCCAAACAGGCAAAACCAGACCTTTACCTTCTTGGCGCCATAGCCCGACCAGTAGTTCGTAGTTGTAAGCCGCGTATGATGGCCGTCAGCTTCGCGGAAGAATGCCAGGTTGGTGGCAAAGTTCAGCGCCTGCAAATATCGGCCGGGCCGCGCCAGCAGTTCGTCGTCGATGCGGATTTCGTCGAGGCTCATGACCTCGACATTGTCCGGCAAGAGATGTCTGATCTGGGCGATCGGCAGATCGGCGTCGAAAGCCGTGACAAAAACGGTTTGTACACGGGCAGCCGCTAAGTCGGTTACTGGCTCGGTTCGGCAGCCGAGCACGGTGTCGTCCAGCTGTCCCAGATCTTGGACATAGACATGACCGATATCGATATCGCTCAGATCATAGAACTCAGCCAGGCTCGCCGCTTGAGCATCGGGATCGTAGACTGCGACGGTACCGGATTTCCTAAGTCGAGCGATCAGCGCCTGCGCCTTGGGCATCGCAAGCGGATGCCCGACCGCCTTGAAAAACACCGATCCGCCATCGACGTTGCTGAAAGTTTGGATATTAAGCGTCATGCGGTCAGTTGGCGCTGAGCCAAGTCCCTATCACGATCCGCGGAGCGCACGCTTGATTCTTTTCACTGCAGCGGAGAAGCGATGACGGCGGCGCTCGCGGGCAAGATAGCGCTCATCGGTCACCCAATTCAGCTGTAGCGTGCGTCGCTGGCCGTCATAGGTTTTGTGGCCATGCCAACTGCGGTCGGTACAGCGAAACGCGAGCATCGTGCCGGCGCAGGGCGGCACTTCGACGGCATAGTCCTCCAAATCGTGGCCTGACCTTAGAAGCCGAAGTCGACCGCCTTCGGCGCTCCAGTCAGAGTTTAGATAAATCAGCGCCGTGATGATCTTTTCCCTCGAGTCGCAGTGGATCTTCCCGTCACGTGCGCGACACCAGCCTCTGACCGTCAGCATGGTCGGTCGGCCCTGCAGGTCGATATCGAAGATCTGCGATATTGCGTCGGTCATAGCCGAACTCTGCAGTTCGTCGTTGAGTTGCGATAGCGCGGGTCCGCACTCAAGCGCTTCCAAAGGAAAGCTGCCCGGTGCGTCGGCTATTGGAAACTCTGCTCCAACGGCGTCAAGGACGAGATCCGAAACGATGCCAGGAACGACCACATGATCGAACGGCTCACGTTCGCGAGGCGTGGTACGCAGCACATCTAGATTGAGGGCCGGCATGAATTCCCTGGTCATGGCGCGCGCAGCGCTTCTGCGAAGATATACGGGAACGCGGTCGAATTGGGAACGGATAACCGCCCCACCGAGGGCGTCGTTCGCCTGTTAAATGCGGTCTAGGCGGCGGCGGATTTCAGCAGCAATTCGTGAGGTGTCGTCGGGCGCCGGATACTGCCAGTTCTCAAGCTCTCCGACGAAGGGCCGTGTCATACCCGCTTCCGACAGGTCACGGTGAAAGCGTCTAAATTTGTCGTCACTGCCCTCGAGGTCGACGACATATACTGGCTTGCCGGTCGAACAGGCCTCGGAAACCATATTCACCGAGTCGATTGTAACGACAAAGGCGTCGGCCAGCCCGAGATAGCCAAAGTAAGGATTCTCACCGGTTTGATCCCATATGACGGCTGGTAAATCGGCGAGCTGTTGCCGCAAGAAGGCCTCGCTTTCCTGACCGGTCCGGCGCGAAGGGGTGACCAGCAAGCCGACGCCGTGTTCGCGGGTGAGTGTCGCGAGGTTTTTGGCCAGATCGGAGATCGTGCGGTGGGTCAGTCGGTAATTGCGGTTCGACCCGCCGACCAGTACGGCGACCAGCGGCCTAGGCAGGTGAGCAACCGTCGGTGCAAGCTGCTTCGCCGCGGCTGCAAGTCTCGCCGGCGTCGCGCGGTGGACAGATCCAAATGTTGTCATCACATTCGAACCGGATAGGCGATCATGTGCGGGAGCGACGACGATATCGAAGCGCGCTGGATTTACGCGCGGATCCTGAACGTGGACGATAAGTGTGTGTCCGCCACTGCGTCGCTTGACGGCGAGTGCGGGTCCGACCGACTGCCGCCCGCAGCTTACGAGCAAATCAGGCCAAGGCGGCTCCAACGGATCTCCGTCGCGCCCCGCGCCCGTTGTCTCGCCGAACAGGCTGAGCGGCCACCACGCCGGAGGAATCCACCGCCATGGTGCCGAAGGGGCAATTACTTTGTCGACGATCGGCAGCCCGACGGCTTCGGCGAGGCCTCGCGCCTGGGCTATCATGCCCGACTTACCGTCCGTTACGGCCCAGGCGAACTTCTCAGCCATATTCCAACCAGCCCTGATGTGTACCCTACCCGCGAAGCCAAATCAGGCCCAGTATATTGCAAGCCGTCTCCCCGCGTACAAGGGTTGTGCCACGACTTGCGGGACATGGCACTATTTGTAATATAATTTCAAGAATACCCCCGATGGAGCAATATGACGATGCCCCGCATTAAGCTCGACAAGATTGATCGGCGGATCCTTGGTGATCTTCAGCGTTCTGGCCGCATGACCAACGTGCGGCTGGCCCAACGGGCCGGCATTTCTGCGCCGCCCTGCCTGCGGCGTGTGCGCGCACTGGAGGAAGCAGGGATTATCCGCGGCTACCATGCCGATTTGAACGAGGAGGCGCTTGGCTTCGGTGTCATGGTATTTGCCCAGGTCGGTCTGACCAGCCAAGCCGAGGCCGACCTACTTGCCTTTGAAGAGCTCGTTACGAACTGGCCGCTGGTACGAGAATGTTACATGCTGGCCGGAGAAACCGATTTCCTACTGAGAATCGTTGCCGCTGACTGGGACAGTTACAACAGATTCCTGACGACCGAACTGACGGCGGCGCCCAATGTCAGCCATGTCAAGTC
>CAZCVU010000188.1:0-5570 GCA_964501745.1 uncultured Flavobacteriales bacterium
GCCGCCGGTATCGGTGATCTTGGTGATGCGGTCGAACATCAGCATCGGCGGCAATGGAAGCTGTGCGTTTCCCCGCCCGAACAGCAGGCCGTGCGCGCAATCCAGCAGGTCCTGGTAGCCATAGCTACTTTTTCGAATAGACGCGTCTAAGTCCTGAATTGCAGGTCTCCCTCGGCGTATGCTCGCTACCATTATCGCACCATGTCTAAGAACACAATGCAATCGGCCCAGGAGCGAATACGGTTACGAGATTATATCATCGTAAACAACGGCTGTTAGCGGCCCTAGACGTCGAGGTTTGCGACCTTGAGCGCATTCGATTGAATGAAGTCGCGGCGGGGGTCGACGACATCCCCCATCAACGTTGAAAATAGCTTGCCTGCCTCATCCGCATGGCTGATCCGAACTTGCAGCAGACTTCGCGCATCCGGATCGAGTGTGGTTTCCCACAATTGCTCCGGATTCATTTCTCCTAACCCTTTGTAACGTTGGACATTTACGCCTTTGCGGCCCTGCTCCATGACCTGATCCACAAGCGTCACCGCACCAGTGATCCGGTGCTGTCGGTCTTTGGTGATGAGCGTTGACGGTTTTTCGTAGGTTGCCTGCAGTTCGCTCGTCATGACGTCTAGGCGACGAGCTTCGGCACTGCGGATCAGATCTCCGTCGATGTCAAACCGCTGCGGGACGCCCCGCAGCTGCCGGGTAAAGCTCAATCCGCCATCTTCGCCCGCATTCCCCTGCCAGCCCCGCTCGGTCTCCGGCGCCAGCGAATCCAGACGGCGGGCGATATACTCGGTCGCGTGCTGCGCCTGTTCCCGATTGGTCAGGACTGCCGGATTGAGCGCACCGGCAACCGCGGCCTGCTCGACCACGTCGCGGCTGCCGACCTTGAGCGTGAGAGGCTCAAGCATCTTCTTCACGGTGCGCGCGGTGTCGGTAATCTTCAAGAGATCCTCGCCGCTTATTTGCGTGCCATCAGCAAGTTGCAGGACAAGATCGCCGAGGCCTTCGCGCATAAGGAAATCCTCAAGCGCCCGGTCATCCTTCAAATAGACCTCGGTACTGCCTTTCTTGGCCCGATAGAGAGGCGGCTGCGCAATATACAGATAGCCGCGCTCGATCAGCTCAGGCATTTGGCGGTAGAAGAAAGTGAGAAGAAGCGTTCTGATATGGCTGCCGTCGACATCCGCATCCGTCATAATAATTATGCGGTGATAGCGCGCTTTATCAGCATCGAAATCCTCATGACCAATGCCGGTTCCAAGGGCGGCGATCAGCGTGCCGATCTCGGCCGATGCGAGCATTTTGTCAAAGCGCGCACGCTCGACATTGAGAATCTTGCCGCGCAGCGGAAGAATCGCCTGATTTTGACGGTTGCGCCCCTGTTTGGCTGATCCACCCGCCGAATCGCCCTCGACGATGAAGAGTTCAGACCTCTCCGGATTCCGTTCCTGACAATCCGCCAGTTTGCCAGGTAGATTTGCGATGTCGAGAGCGCCCTTGCGCCGCGTAAGTTCGCGGGCCTTGCGCGCCGCCTCACGGGCGGCGGCCGCCTCAAAGACCTTTTGCACCACTTTCTTCGCTTCAGCCGGGTGTTCTTCGAACCATTGACCGAGCCGATCGTTGATAACCGATTCAACCGCTGGCCGAACCTCGGACGAAACCAACTTGTCCTTGGTCTGACTCGAAAACTTGGGGTCCGGCACCTTGACGGACAGGACGCAGGTAAGGCCCTCCCGAGCGTCATCTCCAGTGATTGCAACCTTCTCCTTGCGGGCAATACCGGTATTTGCCGCGTAGGTGTTGACTTGGCGCGTGAGCGCGCCCCGAAAGCCGGCCAAGTGCGTGCCGCCATCACTCTGTGAAATGTTGTTCGTGAAGCACAGCATAGTTTCGTGATAGCTGTCGTTCCATTCCATCGCGACCTCGACGACAAGGCCTTCACGCTCGGTCTTAATCAGGATGGGGGGGGCGTGAAGTACCGACTTGGCGCGGTCGAGGTAGCCGACAAAAGCCTCCAGACCTCCGTCGTACTTGAACTCCATGTGCCTGGGTTCCGGCAGCCGCGCGTCAGTTAGGAGAATGCCGAGGCCGGAGTTGAGAAAGGCCAACTCACGCAACCGATGCTCCAGCGTATCGAAGTCGAACTCCAACATCGTAAATGTCTTGCTCGACGGCAGGAATGTGATCTCGGTGCCAGTTTCCTCCCCACAATCGCCACTCGCCTTGAGCGGCTCGGTCGCCACGCCGTCTTCGAAGCGCATGTGGTACAGCGTTCCGTCACGTTTGATGCGGAGATCGAGCCAGGTCGACAGCGCGTTGACGACCGACACGCCGACGCCGTGCAGGCCGCCTGAGACCTTGTAGGAATTCTGATCGAATTTTCCCCCGGCATGCAGCTGGGTCATGATGACCTCGGCGGCGGAGATCCCCTCTTCCGCATGGATATCGACCGGGATACCGCGGCCGTTGTCAATCACCGTGACGGATCCGTCGCCGTTCAAAGTAACACTCGTCTGGTCGCAGTGACCCGCAAGCGCCTCGTCGATCGCATTGTCCACCACCTCAAAGACAAGATGATGCAAGCCGGAGCCATCGTCTGTGTCACCGATATACATGCCGGGCCGCTTGCGGACGGCCTCGAGCCCGCGAAGCACCTTGATCGATTCGGCGCCGTAGGCGTCGTCTATTTCCGGAGCCGTATCGGTCATCGCTTCATCCTGTCAGCCCCATTTGGTGGCGGGTCGGCAGTTGGTGTTGCTGCACCGTGCCATCGGCGACGCGCAGAAATTGTGCGGAAGCCCCAAATTCAGCGAACAACCTCTCATCCGTGCCCGAAAACCATGCCTGTGCACCAAGCTCCATGACCTCACCGTACAATGCGCTGCGTCGATCGGCGTCCAGGTGGGCCACGGCCTCGTCCAGCAGCAGGAGTGGTGTAGAACCGCGCTCGGATGCCTGAAGACGCGCATTGGCGAGCAAGACCGCAATCAGCAAGGCCTTTTGCTCGCCGGTGGAACATTGGGAGGCCGGCAGACCCTTTGCCTGGTGTTTCACGATCAGGTCGCTTTTGTGCGGCCCAACCGTGGTGCCGCCCGCTTCCGTATCTGATGCGCGGTGCCTTGCAAGCACCTCTTTGAACCGTTCCTCCGCGGCCAACGCCGGGCCCTCCGATAGCCATCCCTCAATCGCGCCTTCAACCTCGATGTCGGCGCTGGAAAACGGCCCGGATGCCAATTTGCAGGCTTGGCCCAGGCGCTCCGCGACTTCGACTCGGGCTGCGGCGATAGCAACCCCATGTTCGGCCATTTCACTTTCAAGTGCATCGAGCCAGCTCCTGTCGCCGCGGCTATCGCGCAACAGGCGGATACGCTCGCGCGTCGCTTGCTCGTAGGCAGCGATGCGTGACGCGTGTGCGGTGTGAAAGCCATAAATCAAACGGTCGAGAAAGCGTCGTCTTGGCGAGGCGCCCTCGCGAAATAGCCGGTCCATTGGCGGCGTTAGCCAAATGGCACTGATATATTCTGCCAACGCGGCAGGTCCGCGCACAGGGGCTCCGTTTATGTGGACGATGCGCCGCTCACTTTCCCTGTCATGGCCCGTACCAACATCAACCGGGCCAATCGCCGTCGCAACGGTCGCTGCGACGGCCCAAGGTTTGGCTGCGCCGCGACAACCGGCTTCGGCCAGTCGGGCGCTTCGAAGCCCTCTGCCTGGCGCCAGATAGGAGACCGCCTCCAGCAGGTTTGTCTTGCCGGCACCGTTCGGCCCGGTCAGCACGATCGGTCGCGCGTCAAAGTCGAGCTGAATGCCGTCATAGCACCGAAATGCCGTCAATTTTAGGCGCGTCACAGCGAGGCAGGACGAAGCGTCGACGGAGAGCGGTTCGGCGGTCGCCAGCATAACTCCTAGACACGCATAGGCATCAAAACATAGAGCGCGTCGCTGTCATCCAAGTTCCGAACAATGGTCGGTGACGCTGCATCGGCAAGAGCGAATTGCGCCTTCGCACCATCGATCTGCTGCATGATGTCCAGGAGATAGCGAGAGTTGAAGCCGATCTCGATGGGTTCCTCATTGTAGGTGACCTCAAACTCCTCCGTTGCGGTGCCATTTTCCGGGCTGCTGGCAGAGAGTGTAAGATTTCCCTTTTCGAGGTTGAGTTTTACAGCGCGCGATTTTTCGGTTGAGATTGTCGAGACACGATCGACCGCCTCGGCGAAGGGTTTACAATCTACTTCCATCAATTTGTCGTTGTCGGCTGGAATGACTCGATCGTATTCCGGAAATGTGCCGTCGATTAGTTTTGAAGTGAGAACGGCAGCGTCAAACGCAAACCGGATCTTGGTGTCCGACAGCTCGACCGAGACATCTTCATCTGTCTCATCGATCAGCCGTCGCAACTCGCCGACTGTCTTGCGAGGCACAATCACGTCAGGCATTCCCAGCGCGCCCTCGGGTATTGGCATCTCGACGCGTGCCAGTCTATGGCCGTCGGTCGCGACGGCACGCATGACGTCCCGGGAGTCAGACTTGGTGCCGTGCAGAAAGATACCGTTCAAGTAGTAACGCGTTTCCTCCACCGAAATCGCGAAGCGGGTACGGTCAATAATGCTGCGCAGGGCACTGCCGGCGAGGCTGAAACGGTGCGCCATATCGCCGTCGGTCATCACCGGGAACTCGGCCGTCGGCAAGGTCGATAGGGTAAACCGCGATCGTCCAGATTTCAGGATCAGCTGTGCGTTCTCACTGTTGGTTTCAAGTTCGGCCTGAGCGCCCTCGGGCAATTTGCGCACGATGTCGTAAAGCATGTGAGCAGGCGCTGTCGTCGAGCCATCGGTCTGCACGTCCGCAGCAACCTTTTCGACGATCTCGATATCCATATCCGTCGCCATCAGGCTCAACGAGCCATCCTTGGCATCGATGTGGACGTTCGAGAGGATTGGAATTGTGTTGCGTCGTTCGACCACGCTTTGGACGTGGTTTAACGACCGGAGCAATGCGGCCCGTTCAATAGTCAGTTTCATGGGTCTCGCCGCGCAAAATTAGATTCGCAATCAGGGCAAAAAAACACCGGAACACCGGTCCGCTCGACAATTCCCAGCCCCTTGAGAATCAAGGTGCCCGAACGGATAGAAAATATAACATAACTGGTTTGATTCCGCACCTTTTTTCCCTGATTTTGCGGGCGAATCAGCGTTCGTCTGCGGCTTCCATCAACGCCTCGAATGCGGGCCAAGTAACCTTCGGGTGAAATCCGTGACCGCCGTCGGCTGCGAGTGCCTGCAGGCGATCCTCGGCGTCCAGGGCCGCATAGACCTTGCGGGCCTCTGCAGCAACCGGTTCGACCTCATGGAAGGGGAAAATATCGTCCGATCTGCCGGAGACGGTTACGAATGGACGTGGTGCCGACAGGGCAATGACGTCTGCACACTCTAGCCATCTGAAAATACCCGGAATGGCGTAATCTGGACCTGGAGGCTTGCGGCCCAGCATATTTGCGAAGTTTGAAACGCAACTCGCGGCGATCACGCCGGAGATTCGACCGTCGAGCGCTGCGGCGAACA
>CAZCVU010000189.1:0-5551 GCA_964501745.1 uncultured Flavobacteriales bacterium
ACGAGATAATTGTCGTACCCTGAACGGATCCAAGTTGTACCGCGCCGGTGCTGGGCGAACTCGAGCCAGTGGCGCCGGTCCCCACGCTTTGATCGATCCCCGCCTGGATCTGCGATTGTTGCAACGGAACCTGTTGCACCGGCTGTGTCGGTGGCAATGTGAATACTCTCGGCTGTGAGGCCTGCGGTGCAGCCGCTGGTGGCTGCGCCAAAACCATCTGCATTGACGATTCGAGTGTCTGCAAACGCAAGTCGACGTCACCTACCAAACGGTCAAGGCGGCTCGCCAACGCACCAATCGAGTACTCAAACTCCTCAAGCTTGCCGGTGAGCTGTCGAAGCTGGCTGTCGAGACCCTGGATCTGCAGCAGCATTCGCGACGCAACCTCCGAATTGAGGCCAGACGTCGCCGTCGAAACGGTGCCCCTTTTGGAACCGGCTGTGCCCTTGTAGATGTACTGTTGAAGGTCACGCAGATCCTTGCTCAGGCGCTGTAATTCCCTGAGTATCTGGCTGTCCTGCGCCCCAACCGGCGTCGTAGTGCCTAGGAAGGACGGCACCAAAAGGCCCAATAACAGAACCGCTGCGCGCAGATGACAACGAACCGCCGACCATTTCAGACCGGCGGTTCGTCCGTTGCGGATAATATTTGTTCGGTAGTCCATGGCCCCAATCATGCGGCCAGTTTTCGGCAACATTGTGGCACGTCTTCGCAGGCAGTGATCCGTTTCTCGGCCAGCGCGAATAATGCCCGGTAATCTAACCCGTTAGCTTGCCCCACCGGATTTGATAACGCCAACAGCGCGCCTATTCTGCGCCCAAGCCTCCTCGTTGGAGCCCAACACCGCCGGTCGTTCTTTGCCGTAACTAATCGTCTCAAGCCGATTCGGCGAAATGCCCAGGCTGACGAGAAATTCCTTCATGGAATTGGCGCGACGTTCACCAAGAGCAAGATTGTATTCACGCGTGCCGCGCTCGTCGCAATGCCCCTCGAGAACTAGTGTCACACTCGGAAATGCCTTGAGCCAGGCCGCTTGCTTGGCAAGCGTATCGATGACGTCTGGCCTGATTTCGGATTTGTCAAAGTCGAAGAAGATACGGTCGCCAACATTCGCAACCCAATCCTGAGACGACCCAGGCGTAACAGACGGCGCTTCGGTAACGTTCAGCGCCGGTGCTGCTGGCGTGGACGACTGTCCAGCTACGCCTGTGCCCGCCGTCGCCGAAGATTCTTCAGGCTCGGTCGCGCACGCCGCAACTAGAAGCGCGGCAGCACACAGGCTCAAAAATCTAAAGCGCATTTATTTACCCCTTACAAAAGGAAGAAGAAGCCAGATCCTTATACTTACATGATTTCATGAGGCCGCAAATCACTAAAGGCCCAAATTCACTAATCCATATAAGCATGGAGGCAAGTAGAATACAACCGTATGCCCATAACTTCTAGTGTTTTTCAAGAAGTTAGGAACATTATTTCGAGATCTTCAAGGAATCAATGGCGACCATGCAGGATCAGATGCGTCTCCGGGAGTCACGACTTCGCGGAGATTGTAACCCGTCAAGTCGATCGAATACACGCGCGTCGCCCCGCCGCGTCCCAGTTTGTCCGTCGGCGCTTCTCGAAAGAACATAAGGACCCGCCCGTTAGGTGCCCAAGTCGGCGCTTCCTCAAGAAAGCTTTGGCTCAATAGGCGCTCACCGCTGCCATCCGGCCGCATGACACCAATAAAGAACTTGCCACCATATTGCTTGGTAAAGGCAATCAAATCGCCGCGTGGCGACCACACCGGTGTCGCATACCTGCCCTGCCCAAAACTGATCCGGCGGGCACTGCCGCCGGTTGCGTCCATAACGTAGAGCTGCTGCGTCCCGCCACGGTCAGAGTTAAACACAATTTGTCGACCGGTCGGGTCGTAGGTCGCAGAGGTATCAATCGCCGGATTATTCGTTAGCCGCTTGGTTTTTCGGGTGCGAAGATCCATCGTCCAGATGTCAGAATTGCCATCTTTCGCGTAAGACAAGATGATGGAGTTACCGTCCGGCGAGAAACGCGGTGCGAAGGTCATACCTTGGAAACTGCCGATCAGTTCTTGGCGGCCGGTGTCAATGTTGAACAAGTAAACACGCGGCGTATTATTAAAGTACGACAGGTAGGTAATCTCCTGCGCGGTTGGCGAAAAGCGCGGCGTGAGGACCAGATTGCTGCCGTCGGTCAGAAATCGATGGTTGGCTCCATCCTGGTCCATGATTGCAAGACGTTTGATACGCCGGCGTTTTGGGCCTGCTTCGGCGATATAGACGACCCTGGTATCAAAATAGCCATCCTCACCGGTGACGCGCTGATAGATCGTATCGGCGATGATGTGCGCGACGCGCCGCCAATTGACCTTCGCGGTGGAAAAGGCTCGACCGACCATCTGTGCTTCGGCAAACACATCCCACAGACGCATCTCGACGCGCACCTGACCATCCGGCTGCAATTGCACGTTGCCGCTGACCAGCGCCTGGGCATTGATTACTCGCCAGTCCGAGAATCTTGGCCTGATACTCAGTGATTCCGGGTCCTGCAAAAAGGCGCGCGAATCGATCGGCTGAAATAGGCCTGACCGCTCCAGATCAGCGGCAATTACGCCCGCAATGTCACGACCGATTTGTGCTTCTTCGAGCGCCTTGCCGAAGATATCGGTAATAGCGATTGGCAACGGTTCGACGTTGCCGCGCGTAATATCGATCCGCACCTCGGCGGTTGCTTCGGCGAGGCTCAAGAAGAGAACAACAACCGACAACGACCAGAAACGCCAGCCAGCAACATGCTTTATCGACAATGGATTTCGCATCCCTTGATCAGAACATATCCCGCGGATTGAAACTCAGAACCATATTCTTCCATTCTTCGTATTTCTTTGGCGGCAGTCGTAGCGGACTGCAGCGTGGATTGAGCACCGCACGCAACGCACTTTCGGCCGCAGCACGGAAGAAGGGATCGCGCAAGGCCCGAGTGCTGTCGACAAGCTCCGCAGTAATTACCGTCCCATCGGAGTTAAGTCGAAGGCGGATATCAACCACCAGATTCTCTGCATCGCGAGCACCAGCCGGTACACTCCAACAGGGCTCGATTTGCCGCCTCACCGAATCGCGCTCGCTCATCGATAGCGTATTCCCGAGGCGCGCCAGTTTCTTCTGCGTCGGGGCTTGCTGGCGTTTCAACGCCTCTGCCACCTCTTGGGCCAGCGTCTTTAAGGGTTTCTGCTTTTCCTGCGGCGGCTTCTTCTTAAGGTTCTCAACGGTCTTCAGCACAGAGGAAAAATCATCAGGCGGCGGCGGCTTGGCAACCGGCTTTGGTCTTGGGGTCTGCTTGGGAGCTTGCACCTCTTCGGGTGGAAGCACTGCCACCTTCTTTGGCTTTGGCACCGATTTCACATCTGCCTTCGGAGTCAGATCAGGGGGCGGCGGCGGTTTGGCCGGCGGCACGATCTTCTTTGCAATCGGCGGCGGCGGCTTTGGCGGCGCCTTGGGTAACGGCTTCTTAGGCGGCGGCGGCGTGGGCGTCTCAGCAAACAGAGCGACCTCGACCGCGATCGCCTGGTCAAGATCAAGCTGCGGCCGGGTGTTAAAAGGGTTGCTGACCAAGGCCGTCGCGAATACGGCAAGATGAAGTGCACCCGATATGATTACCGCGTTTCGCATCCGCCAGACTATCGCTTGGATTTCGGCCGAAAGTCCCGGGGCAACTCCGCCAGCAGCGAGACTTTCTTATACCCGGCGACACTTACCCGCCCCATGATTTCCATAACGCGGCCATACTGAATCGCCTGGTCGCCGCGCACATAGATCCGGATTTCCGGATTCGCTCCCGTTATTGCCTGCAAGCGAGGAATGAGATTCTCCAGCGGCGTCGCCTTTTCCTGAAGGAATATGGTCCCGCTCTTGTCTATGGAAATCACCAATGGTTCATCTGAATCGTTGATTGTCGCCGCTTCGGTCTTTGGCAAGTCCACGGGCACGCCGACCGTCAGCAACGGAGCGGTGATCATGAACACGATCAGCAGCACAAGCATGACGTCGACAAACGGCGTCACGTTGATCTCCGACATCGGCCGATAGCGCGACTTCCGATCAATGGTGTCAAAGTGTTTTCGGTTGCTCAACCTGGCGGACATCGGTCAGCTCGCCTCTTCCAATTGGCGCGACAGGATTGCGCTGAACTCACCCGCGAACGCTTCGAGCCGGCCAGCATATCTGCCGAGATCGTTGGAAAGCTTGTTATAGGCCACAACCGCCGGAATCGCTGCAACCAGACCCAGCGCAGTTGCAAACAGCGCCTCGGCAATTCCTGGCGCGACAACCGCAAGGCTGGTTTGCTTGGACGCGGCAATCGCCTGAAAACTACTCATGATTCCCCAGACCGTGCCGAACAAGCCTACGAACGGCGCAGTCGAGCCGACCGAAGCGAGGAAGGTCATATACTTCTCAAGCTGTTCCATTTCACGCCCGAGCGTTACTTGCATCACCCGCTCGATACGTTGCTGCAAACCACCGCGCCCCGTATCCGGTTGGGACAGTCCACGCTCCGAGGAGCGACGCCACTCCCGCATGGCAGAGGAAAACACCGCAGTCATAGGATCGAGTGGTCGCCGACCAACCCGCTCGTAGAGATCGTCGAGTGAGCCACCCGACCAAAATGACTCTTCAAATTTGCCGGCGAATGAATGGAGATTCTTGAGCCGGACAACCTTCTCAAAAATAATCGCCCAGCTCCAAACCGATGCGAGGATCAGGACAAGAATCACGATCTTGACGATCCAATCGGCCTGCAGGAAGAGCCCCCAGACCGTCAGATGTGAGGCCGAAACGGACCCTCCAAGAGTCACACTGTCAATAATGCCCTGCTCCATATGATGTTCTCGTTACTGGTTTAGGTGAAACACGTCGCGTATCGACATCGCTCGACCCCTGCATTCAAGCGGCTGTCTGCGGCGGCCAGCCGAAGAACGGCTGTTTGCTCAGCCATCCTCGCCCTCCATACCTTCTATCAGATCAGGTTGTGCAACTGCGGTCTTCGGCGCGGAAGGCCCGATATAAGACCAGCCACGCGCCGTCAGCAGACGTCCGCGCGAGGTCCGCTGAAGGAGCCCCTGCTGAATTAGAAATGGTTCGACCACTTCTTCCAGGACATCCCGTTGTTCGGCGAGGGCTGCCCCCAACGTTTCGACCCCGACGGGGCCGCCGCCATAGTTTTCCGCAAGGCAGGCAAGATAGCGCCGGTCCATCGTATCGAGACCCTTTCGATCAACATCGAGGCGGCCGAGCGCGGCATCGGCGATGGGTCCGTCAATCGTGGACAGGCCGTCTACCGCTGCAAAGTCTCGAACTCGTTTCAACAGTCGGCCTGCGACGCGAGGCGTTCCACGGCTGCGCCTGGCGATTTCAGTAGCGCCGGCCGCGGTGAGTTCAATGTTGAACACGCCCGCTGCGCGCTCAACGACAAGCTGCAATTCCTGCTCGGTGTAAAACTCCAGCCGCAGCGGAATTCCGAAACGGTCGCGCAGCGG
>CAZCVU010000190.1:0-5546 GCA_964501745.1 uncultured Flavobacteriales bacterium
CGACGATCGGCATCAGGATCGCCAGCGCCACCACCCGTTCGATCGCATGATCGAAAAACGCAATCACGATCGATGCGAGGATGGCCGTCACCAGATTGACCAGGAGCCACGAGAAGCGCGAAACCGTGGTCTTGATCACAGCACTGTAGAGATCATCCTCGACGACACCGCCAAGTTTGAGCATATCGTCCTCATGCTCCTCCTCGATCACCTGCACGACGTCGTCCACAGTGATGATTCCGACCAGTCGCTCTGCGTCATCGACCACTGGCGCCTCGACAAGCCCGTATTGGCGGAACAGGAATGCAACGTCCTCCTGATCCATGGTCACGGGCAGAAGCTTCATCTCCTGATCCATGATGTCGGTAATCGCAATCGGCCGCTTGGTCTGCAGGAGCCGTGACAAGGGAACCATACCGAGTGGTTTATGTGCAGGTCCGACGATAACAAGGTCGTAGAAATCCACCGGCAGCACCGAATCCGAGCGCATATAGTCGATCGTATCGCCGACCGTCCAGATTGAGGGTACCGTCACAACATCGCGGCGCATCAAGCGTCCGGCGCTGTCCTCAGGATAGCTAAGCGCTTCTTCGTAGAGCACGCGCTGGTCGGCTGAAATCGCCGCCAAGACATCGCGCTGTTCGGACTCCTCCAGATCCTCGATCAGGTCGAGCGCATCGTCGCTCTCCAGATCAGCCACGACCTGAACGATCTGCTCCGTATCGAGCAGCTTGACCAGTTCCTCACGGACTGACGCGTCAACCTGGGAGACGAACTCCGGATCGAGCCGCTCGCCGAGCGCCGCGACAAAGGCCAAACGATCTGAGGAGCCGAGACGCTCGAACAGATCCGCCAGATCTGCCGCGTGCATCGGTTCGGTAAGTGTTACGATTTCCGCCGCGCGACCCGCCTCGATTGCGGCGCTGACCGAACGCACCAAGTCGTCGGTGAGACCGTAAAGACCTTCCAGTTCGCTTTCAGTCGGCGGCGCGGTGGAGGGCTCGCTCATCGGCTTAGCCGGCCGTGGCCTCCTCATGAGCCTGGGCGTCAACCACCGCAAAGGCCGTCATATTGACGATACCGCGTGCCGTGACCGAGGTTGCAAGAACATGCGCTGGTTGCGCCATACCGATCAGCATTGGACCGACCGACAGTCCTTCCCCCAGCACCTTCGTCAGGTTGAGGGCGATATTCGACGCGTCGAGCGTCGGCATGATCAACAGATTGGCGCTGCCTTTGAGTTTCGAATCCGGATACGCGCGCATGCGAATAGGCTCATCGAGCGCCGCGTCGGCATGCATTTCGCCCTCAACTTCGAGCTCGGGATGATCACGCTGCAGAATGGCGGTTGCCTGCCGCATCTTCAGCGAGGTGTCCGTATCCGACGAGCCGAAATTGGAGTGCGACAACAGCGCCATCTTGGGTTCGGTGCCGAATCGCCGCACGCTGTCGGCCGCCAGCAATGCCAATTCGACAATCTCATCGGCCGTCGGCGAAGGTGAGACATGCGTGTCGGCAAGAAAGTATGTACCGTTGGAAAGCACCAGCGCCGTCAGGGCAGAAACATCGTCAACGCCGTCGCGCCGTCCTATCACGTCGAGCACATGCTTGAGATGATCGTGATAGCGCCCGGTCGCACCACAAATCAGGGCGTCGGCCTCTCCGCGCTTTACCATCAGCGCGGCGATCACGGTGGTGCTGGTGCGCACGGCTTCACGCGCATTGTCCGGCGAGACACCGCGCCGCGCCATAAGCTCGTGGTAGAGCGTCCAATATTCACGGTAGCGCGGATCGTCTTGCGGGTCGACGAGATCGAAATCACTGTCGATTTGAACCCGTAGACCAAGCCGCGCTAAGCGCTGCTCGACAACGAATCGACGGCCGATAATCGTCGGGCGTGCCAGCCCTTCGTCGATGACGACTTGGATAGCCCGCAGCACCCGTTCGTCCTCGCCTTCGGCGTAAACCACACTTTTTGGCGCCTCCCTGGCGCCGTCGAACAATGGCTTCACGAGTAAACCAGAACGGAATACGAACTGTGACAGCCGTTCCCGGTATTGTTCAAAATCTTCGATCGGCCGCGTCGCGACGCCACTGTCCATGGCCGCCTTGGCGACGGCCGGCGCGATTTCTACGATGAGGCGCGGATCGAATGGCTTGGGAATGAGCTTTTCCGGACCAAAAGTGCTGGCTTGGCCGCCAAACGCTGCCTGCACGACCTCGGAGGTCTCCGCCTCTGCCAAATCAGCCAACGCCTTGACGCAGGCGACCTTCATCTCCTCATTGATGGTGGTTGCGCCAACGTCGAGAGCGCCTCTGAACAGAAACGGAAAACATAGGACGTTGTTGACCTGATTGGGGTAGTCGGACCGGCCGGTCGCGATGATCGCGTCCGGGCGCGCCTTGCGGGCGACGTCGGGCATGATCTCCGGTGTCGGGTTGGCGAGCGCCATGATGATCGGCGCCTTTGCCATCTTCTTGACCATCGCCGGCTTCAGCACGCCCGGTGCAGAAAGGCCCAGGAAGATATCGGCATCGACGATTGCGTCGGTGAGTTTACGGGCGTCCGTGTCCTGCGTATATCGCGCCTTATAGGGGTCCATATCCTCAGCACGCCCCTTGTAGATGACGCCTTCGCGATCCGTCGCCGTGATATTCTCATGCGGCAAACCGAGACTGACCAGCAGGTCGAGACAGGCCAGCGCCGACGCGCCGGCCCCTGAGGTCACCAGTCGCACGTCTTCGATCTTCTTACCCACCACCTTTAGCGCATTCCAGATTGCGGCACCGACAACGATCGCCGTGCCGTGCTGATCGTCGTGAAACACCGGTATACTCATACGCTCCCTCAGCTTTGCTTCGATCTCAAAACACTGGGGGGCGCTGACGTCCTCAAGGTTGATGCCGCCAAAGGTCGGCTCGAGCGCCGCGACGACGTCGACAAATTTGTCGACATCGGTCTCGTCGACTTCGATATCGAAGACGTCGATACCGGCAAACTTCTTAAACAGTACCGCCTTGCCTTCCATCACCGGTTTCGACGCCAGCGGCCCTATCGACCCTAAACCAAGGACGGCTGTTCCGTTGGTGATTACGCCAACCAGATTGCCGCGCGCTGTCATCGAAGCTGCCTCGTTGGCATCCTCGACAATCAGTTCACACGCGGCAGCGACGCCCGGCGAATAGGCGAGCGCTAAATCGCGTTGGTTGGCGAGTGGCTTGGTCGCAACGATGCCGAGCTTCCCTGGAGGATACGCCCGATGATACGCCAGTGCATCTTCCCAAACGTCGCCTTCTGCCATGATTTCACGCCCCCTAAGGTTTCATGTGGCTGTCGCTAACTAAGACACCACAACAAATAAGGCCCGCCGATTGAGCGGGCCTGAAGATTGGTGCGGTCGAGAAGACTCGAACTTCCACGGGGTTTCCCCCACAGCGACCTCAACGCTGCGCGTCTACCAATTCCGCCACGACCGCTTCCAACATACCCAGACCCGAAATGTGATATTCAATGGGTCGATTACACATAGATCAACCGCCGGGCCGGGGATAGCAAATACCCCGTGTCCAATCAAGCGCGACGGGTTTGACGAACGACATGTCCGCACCAGACGATATCGAATGGCGGATCAGCAATGCGGCCGTCGGCTACGAGTCAGCCGTTCTGGAAATGGAGCACCGCGTTGACCAGATTGTTCGCGGCGAGGCACAGGAGCTCGTGTGGCTGCTCGAGCACCCGCCACTTTACACCGCCGGCTCCAGCGCCCGCGACGAGGACTTGCTGGATTCGGAACGATTTCCGGTCTATCGCACGGGCCGGGGCGGCCAATTCACCTATCACGGACCGGGGCAACGAATTGCCTATGTAATGCTCGACCTCAATCGGCGCCGGCGAGACGTACGGGCGTTCGTCCGTGATCTTGAGAGTTGGGTCATCGCAACGCTCGCAACGTTCAACGTTATTGGCGAATGCCATGCCGACCGGATCGGCATTTGGGTCGAGCGAAATGCCGCGACAAAAGACAACCAACGACGTGAGGACAAGATCGCCGCTATCGGCGTCCGCATCCGCCGTTGGATCAGCTTTCACGGCCTCGCAATCAATGTCGATCCCGAACTCGAGCATTTTTCGGGCATCGTTCCCTGCGGCGTTGACGATGAGCGCCTCGGCGTAACCTCCCTCGTCGATCTTGGCCTGCCGGTGACGATGTCGGATGTCGATCTGGCCTTGATGGAGACTTTCGAAGCGGTATTCCAGCGGCGCTTGCAACGCGTCGCCTGAGAGCCAGCGCTATTGGTTCAGACGGTTGGCAGCACCTTAAACCCCTTGCCCTCAGGGGGTCCGGCGGGGTGACTTTCGACGCTGGTTACGCTCGCCCCCAGCGGACCCTCGGAACAGTCGTCGAGCATTGCCTTGACGTCGACGGCCCGGCCCGAAAAGAGTGCCTCGACAGTACCGTTGCGACAGTTCCTGACCCAACCGTCAAGCCTGTGTCGGTTCGCCTGCTGCTCGGTCCAGGCCCGAAACCAGACACCCTGCACACGTCCGCTGATCACGACCCTGAGCGAGCGGGTCTCGGCGCCAGCCGGCTCCACTATACGAACTCGACGATCGGCTGATCGACCTCTAGGAGGTCGCCCGGAGCCACGTGGATGGTTCGAATCGTGCCGTCGCGCTCGGCGCGGATCTGGTTTTCCATCTTCATCGCCTCGATGACCGCGACTTCTTCGCCCGCCTTTACCTCCATTGCTTCGCGGACGGCAAGACGGACAAGTAGGCCGGGCATCGGTGAGAGCACGAAACGCGAGCTGTCGGCGGGTGACCGCACCGGCATCAGCCGATTGAGTTCGGCGGCCCGCGGTGTCAATACCGCAACCGTTGCTTCGACGCCCGCGTGCGTGAGGCGCCAGACGTCACCTTCGCGATCGACTTGCACGCAGACTTCCTGGCCATCTACACGGGTCTCGAATAACGGCAGTCCTGGACGCCAATCGCCAGTTATTGCAAATGTCCTTGTCGGCATCGACACGTTGCAGCCCGCCTCACCGGCCGCCAGTACGTTCACCGTCATGGGAAATTCACATTCGCCGATCAACGCAACGCAGGCGATCCCGCCGATCCACCGTGACGCTCGGTAATGGAGCGCACCCGCCAAGGCGGCCAACAGCAAATAATCGTCGTGAAGTGTGCCGGCTGAACGGAAGCCACCCGGATACTCTTCCTCAATAAACCCGGTACTCAAGTCCCCGGAGGTGAACCGCGGATGCGCCAGAACTGTGGCGAGAAAGGCAACATTCTGAGAGATGCCGCGGATGTAGTAGGCGTCCAGTGCGCGCCGCAGGCGCTGCTGCGCTTGCTCCCGGGTGGCGCCGTGACAGATAAGCTTGGCAATCAACGGATCATAATGGACACCGATCTCGGTGCCTTCTTCGACGCCCGAATCGACGCGCACGCCTGTGCTTTCGGCAGGCGGCAGATAGCGGACAAGACGGCCAGCGGAGGGTAGGAAGCCGCGAAACGGATCCTCGGCATAGATCCGCCCTTC